>DATCCI010000412.1:0-5257 GCA_036511415.1 Acidimicrobiia bacterium | reverse complement strand
CGACGTGTCCGGACGCAGCTGTTCCCCTCGCCCGACTCGCGGGAATGCCGCTGGCCCGGCGCTTCACCGCGGCCGGGCGCTGGACCGATCCGAAGCAGAATTGCACGCACCAGTTCGACGCGGCCTGTCACGCGATCACCCACGCCGCCTGGCAACGGACCGAGCGCGTGTACGACGTCGAAGTGCCGCGGCGCGACCCGGTTACCGGCGCGTCGCGCTGCCGCCTTTGGGTCGACGGCGAGCTCTCACTCGAGTGGGAGATCACCTGGGGCGGCATCGTCGACGCGACCGCGCCGTTCGACGTCGCTCCTTGGAAGGGCGGCTTCATGCGCTGGGCCGACGAGAGCCTTCCGGAGGACGCCGCCGAGCGCGCCATCACGTTGCGACGCGCGTGCGACATCGGTATGGGTCGCGGGATGGATCTCGACGCGATCGCGGTGGCGAACGATCTCCCGCGAACGATGGCGGGCGTGTGTCACACGATGCAGCCGGGCGTGGTCGAGGTCGCGTTCCGCCACGTGGGCTCGATCCGCGACTTCGCGCGCACACCGGATCTGCTCGTCGGCGACGACGTCACGTCGTGAACGCGGCGATACCGACGATCGGAGCCGCGAGTGCCCGATTGGCGAGGCTGCCGAGGAAGCCCCGGTTCGAGAAGTCGAACACGCCGCCGTCGGAGGCGACCATCAGGTAGCCGTTGCCGTACGCGACCAGACCGTCGACCGGCCGGTTGAGCGGGACACTGCCCATCGAGCCCCGGAACGGCGCCGAGAACGCGAACACCCCGCCGTCCGACGCGACCAGCCAGTAACCCGCGTTGTCGGGCGTCGAAGCGATCCCGAGCACCGGCTGGTTCAGACGTTGCCCTCCCATCGAGCCGCGGAACCTCGCGTCGCCGAACGCGAAGACGCCGCCGTCGCTGCCCACCATGTAGTAGCCGAGCCCGGTCGGGGTCGCGGCCGACGCCACGACGGGACCGTTCAGCGGCAGCGACCCGAGACCGCCGAACTGGCGCGCGTCGCCGTAGGGGAAGACGCGCCCGCGGTTCGAGAACAACCAGTACCCCGCGCCGGTAGGCGTCGCCGAGATCGTGGTTATCGCCTCGGACCTCCCCAACGACGGTGTCCCGCCGAAATACCGAGCAGTGCCGCGCGCGAAGACGTGACCTTGCGGGTCGACGATCCAGTAGCCGCTCCCGTCGCGCTCGGGCGTGATCGCCACTGCCGCCGCGGCCGCGCGAGGGGCGGCGGCGGCCGAGCCGAAGTTGTATACGTTCGCGTCGAGGCCGAGCATCCAGTATCCGACCTTGCCCAGGGTGAGCACCGGGGCGAACGAGAGATCGGGAGCGACGTCGTCCTGCGGCGTGCCGTTGTCGTAGTGGAAGATCACCGACCATCGGAACTGCCGGACGCCCGGGATACAGCCGACCGGGAACCTCGCGAGGTAGTCGTGCGTCGCGGTGTAGCCGGCAACGCCGCTGCAGAACACGAACTGATCGGAATAGCGCTCCATCGTCGCGTGCAAGGTGCCGGAGCTGTCGGCGTCGATGACCGCGAAGGCGTCGGGAGTGCCGTCGAGATTCGTGTCGAGAAACCACTCGACGTGGGTCGACCGGGTCTTCCAGTTCACATCGGTCGCCGGATCGACGGGTGTCTCGACGTGCACCGAGAAGGCGTAGCCCGAGGCGTCCGTGCCGGCGCCGGCGGTCACGATGTCGCCGCGCGGATCGGCGACGTCGCCGACCGCATCGTCGATGATCTCGGTCGGCACCGTCGCCGAACGAAAGTTCGGAGCCGACAGCGCGCTCGCCGCTCGAACGGCCGCCGGAGCCGCGACCATCGACGCGGTAGCTCCCGTCGCGACGATCGCCGCGACGATCACCGCGACGATCAAGACGAAGAATCGACGGTTCGTCACGAGGGGCGCACCACCGCGTCGGCGAATCGCTGCATCGACTCGACCGCCTCGGGTGAGCGGCGCCACGGCGACACGATCATGCGCGTGACGCCGACGTCTTCCCAACGGCGAACGTCGTCGACGGATGCAATCGGACCTCCGAGCACGACCTGGTACGGCACATTCTCGCGCCCGTACTCGGCGAGCAGGGCGCGGAGTGCGCCGACCTGCGCCGCGGCCGACTCCAGGGAGTGGCCCATCCCGATCCAGCCGTCGCCGAGGCGTGCCGCCCGGCGCAGCGCGGCCTTCGACTCGCCACCGACGAGGATGGGGGGCCAGGGCTTCTGCAGGGGCTTGGGCTCGAACACGGCCTCGTCGAAGGAGAAGAACTCGCCGTGGTGCGAGATCGTCTCCTCGGTGAAGAGCCGCTTGCAGACGACGAGCGCCTCGTCGACCCGTCGGCCGCGCGTCCCGAAGTCGAGCTGCGCGGCGTCCCATTCCTCTTCGAGCCACGACGCGCCGATCCCGAACTCGAAGCGGCCGTTCGACACCAGGTCGACGGTCTGCGCGCCGCGCGCGGTCGTGAAGGGATGCCGGAGTCCGATGTTGAAGACGTGGGTCCCGAGCCGCACACGTTCGGTGCGACCGGCGAGAAATCCGAGATACGCGAACGCGTCGAAGATCGGGGCGTCGGGAGGGACGGGCGGGTGGGTCTCGCCCGGATGCGGCGACCGGGTCATCGCCCGCGTGAAGACGAGATGCTCCGGCAGCCACACGGATTCGTAGCCGAGCTCTTCCGCGGCCAACGTCGCGTCGAGATGGAAGTGCGGATTGAGCGCACCGAGCGCGATGCCGAACTTCACGAGCTTCGTTCCTCGCCCGCGGTCACCCAGCCGCCGTCGAGCGCTCTCCCCCATCCGCCCGCGGCCAGGTTTCCGCCGTCGACGTGGATCGTCGTGCCCGTGACGAAGCGTCCGAGATCGGATGCGAGGAAGATCACCGCCCCGGCCACGTCGTCGACGTGGCCGGCCACCGGCAGCGGCGTCTTGACCGCGACGTCGCCCCCGATGCCGGGCGTCGGGATGACGTCGGGCGCGATGCAGTTCACGCGGATGCGCCGGTCGCCGAGCTCGAGCGCGAGCGACTTGGTGAGGTTGACGAGCGCAGCCTTCATGGCGCTGTATATCGCGAAGCCCGGCGCGGCCCGGTGGGCCTCGATCGACGTGATGTTGACGATCGACCCCCGCCCGTCGGCGGGCATGAGCGGAACCGCGGCCCGCACGAAGTTGGTGACGCTCGTGAAGTTCTCGTGGACGAGTGAATCCTGGCCCTTGTCGCTGACGTCGAGGAAGGCGGCCCGGAACCCGCCGCCCGCATTGTTGACGAGGACGTCGAGCCGCGGGAGCGCGCCGACCCAGTCGCGCACCGCATCGCCGTCGCGGACGTCGAGCACGGCAGTCGCGGCGCGTCGACCTGCGGCTTCCACCTGAGCCGCCGTTCGCGCCAGCCCTTCGGCGTCGCGATCGCAGACGGCCAGGTCGGCACCGAAGCGCGCGCACGCACCGGCGACCGCCGCGCCGATGCCCTGGGCCGCGCCGCTCACGAGGACGAAACGGTCGGTGAGCAGCGCGGACGCGGGCGTGAGAGGCATGGCCGGTCGAGGCTAGCGGCGACTACCGTCGCCCGCATGAGCTACGACCTGAGCGGGAAGCACGTGT
Organism: Acidimicrobiia bacterium; assembly: GCA_036511415.1. Taxonomy (GTDB): domain Bacteria; phylum Actinomycetota; class Acidimicrobiia; order IMCC26256; family PALSA-610; genus PALSA-610. The sequence goes on along the minus strand of DATCCI010000412.1, from coordinate 1,643 downwards.
TGGTGACGGGCGCATCGGCGGGTATCGGCGCCGCGCTCGCGGAGGGGTTCGCGAAGCGGGGTGCGACGGTCGGGCTCTGCGCGCGCCGCACGGAACAGTTGAACGAGGTGCTCGAACGATGTCGGGTCCACGCACCCGAGTCGCGGGCGTGGACGGTCGATCTCGCCGATCTCGACGGCCTGGCCGCGTTCGCGCGCCGCGCGTCCGAAGAGTTGGGCGGTATCGACGTGCTGGTGAACAACGCCGGCATCCCGAAGCGCAAGCGGGTGTTCGAGCTCTCTCCCGAGGTCGTCGAGTCGACGATGCGCATCAACTACTTCTCGCCCGTGCGGCTCACGTTCGCGCTGCTCGACGAGATCGTCGCCCGCGGCGGCCGGCTCGTCTACGTCTCCTCGGTCGCGGCGCGACTCTCGCCGCCCGGCGAGGCCGCGTACGCCGCCACCAAGGCCGCGATCTCGGCTTGGGCCGAGTGCCTGCAGGTCGACCTGCGCGACACGCCGGTGAAGATTCACGTGCTCTACCCGGGCGTGATCGACACCGAGCTGTTCCACCTGCCCGGCAACGACCCGCTCGGGACGACCGGCGTCGAGATGCTGCCCGTCGACGCGATCGTCGACCCCGTGCTGACCATGATCGAACAGGACCGGTTGGAAGTGTCGGTTCCCGAGTGGTTCAACGGCGTATACGCGCACAAGTCGGCCGACGTCGCGGCTTTTCTCGAAGGAACGATCGCGTTCGCGCGTTCGCAGCAGACGTGACCCGGCGCTCGGCCGAGAGTCGGTGTGGTCGTCAGCTCGCGGGGAGCCCGACGGTCTTCGTCTCGAGGTACTCCTCGAAGCCGGCGACGCCGTGCTCTCGGCCCTGCCCGCTCTCCTTGTAGCCGCCGAAGGGTGAGTCGGGGCCGAACCACTGGCCACCGTTGACCGCGATCGTTCCGGTGCGGATGCGGCGAGCGACCGAGACCGCGCGTTCGAGGGAGCCGCCGTTCACCGCGCCCGACAACCCGTAGCGCGAGTTGTTCGCGATGCGTACCGCATCGTCGTCGTCGTCGTACGGGATCACCGCGAGCACCGGCCCGAAGATCTCCTCCTGGGCGATCGTCGAGCCCGGGTCGACGTCGACGAACAGGGTGGGTTGCACGTAGTAACCCTTGTCGAATTGGGTCGCGGCTCCGCCGCCGACCACGCACTTCGCACCATCTTGCTTGCCCTTCTCGATGAGGCCCAACACCCGTTCGCGCTGTCGAGCGTTGATCAGCGGACCGGCCATGTTGTTGAAGTCGGTCGGGTCGCCGTACGGGAAGCTCTCGAACGCGGCCTTCACCATCTCGACGCCCTCGTCGTAGCGAGAGCGCGGGAGCAGCAGCCGAGTGGTGATCGCGCAGCCCTGACCGGAGTGCATGCAGACCATGCCCGATCCCGGTAACACTTCTGCGAAGTTCGCGTCGTCGAGCACGATGTTCGCCGACTTGCCCCCCAGTTCGAGGAACACGCGCTTCAACGTGTCGGCGCTGCGCGCGGCGATGTGCTTGCCGACCGCGGTCGAGACGGTGAACGAGATCATGTCGACGAGTCGCGAGCCGGTCAGGACGTCGCCGACGGCCGCGGGGTCGGAGGCGGTCACGACGTTGAACACGCCGGGCG
>DATCCI010000411.1:0-4481 GCA_036511415.1 Acidimicrobiia bacterium | reverse complement strand
TTGGCGAATGGGCTCGCGAAGTGTTGGGGTGCGAACGGTTCGGGCCAGTTGGGGAACGGCACCACGAACGACGCGTCGTTACCGGTCGCGGTGAGCGGCGTGAGCGGCGTGGTCGCGGTCGCCGCGGGTGCGGATCATTCGTGTGCGTTGCTGGCGAACGGAACCGTGAGGTGTTGGGGTGTGAACGTGCTCGGCGAGTTGGGGAACGGCACCACTGCCAACGCGTCGACTCCGGTCGCGGTGAGCGGCCTGAGTGGCGCGGTTGCGATCGCGACCGGCGGGTTTCATTCGTGTGCGTTGCTGGCGGACGGCACGGTCTCGTGTTGGGGCTACAACGGTTCGGGCCAGTTGGGGAACGGCAGCACTGCCAACGCGTCGTTACCGGTTGCGGTGAAGAGCGTGAGCGGCGCGGTTGCGATCGCCGCGGGCAGTAACCATTCGTGTGCGTTGTTGGCGAATGGGCTCGCGAAGTGTTGGGGTGCGAACGGTTCGGGCCAGTTGGGGAACGGCACCACGAACGACGCGTCGTTACCGGTCGCGGTGAGCGACCTCTGACGTCGCGTTTGCCGAGAGTCCAATGGTCGTTGAGCCAATATCAACACGGCGACCATCGCTCGCGTCGGTAGGACTGACCCGGGTTTGCAGGAAATGGTGGATGGCCATTGGCGGAATTGTTCGAGATTGACGAGCGCGTCTCGTCACCGTCACGCAGTATGGATGCAGACGAAGCGGAGAAGCGTTGAAGGCCCCGTTGTCATTTCGACCGGACAACGGGCGCACCTCGAAGCGATCGGAGGAAGCGCATGATCTGGTTCGAACTCGGTGCAATCGTGTACGCGCTCGTGGGGCTGTACTTGGTCGCACTCTGTCGCGCGGCTTCATGGGCTGACGGCTAGAACGCCCACACTCGGAAGAAGAGATTGCGCGGGGCCGAAGGTCCCGCTTGTCGTAGCGACCGGATGAGGGACCCCGACCTCCGTGGGATCACGCCGGGTCGGAGTCCCTCCCGGCGCGTGGACGAGGTCACGCGATCAGTTCACGATGAACTCGTGGTGATGCCGCCTCAAGTGTCGGGAGCAACGGCCACTCATGTTCTCCGCGCACATTCTGCTCACCACGGACCCTCCGGCTGCTCGGGGACGTCCATCGGTTGCGCGGCCGGACGACGAAAGTCGGTCCCTGCGCCGGTATACGCCGACGGCGTCGTCCTCGACGGGCGGCCGACAACCGTGCCGTCCGGCCGTCGCGGTATCGGGGCCCGGGGGGCGTGTCGGCGGAACTCGGTCGGCCGCGCGACGAACGCGAACACGACGAGGATGCACAGGATCGCCACGATTCCGACGACCACGATGACGATCTCCTTCACGGGTCGCTCGCGGAGCTCAAGCGGTCAGTTCGCAGACGGCCGCGAGGAACGGATTCGGAAGTTCGACATGCGAGCCTCAGCGTCCATGACGGGGGTAATGACGAGGTAAAGATACGTACCGCGAGGTGGTCGATCGGACTCGGGGGTCAGTTCGCGAGAAGACCGCGCAGGTAAGCCGCCTGCCCAAGATGCTGCAGGCTGTCGTCGGCGATGCTGACCAGCCGCACGCCGAGGGTGACGGGCGGATCCCATCTTCGGTCGACGATGCGATCGAGCGCGTTCGGAGTGAGACCTTCCAAGAGCGTGTACGTACGCCGGTTGACGGCCTCGAGGTATTCGATGAGCACCTCGGTGTGTACCGGTCGGACTGAGGCGACCTCTTGCGAGGTATGGCCGTAGCCGGTATTCGATGGATCCGGGTCGAGACCGAAGTCGCGCGCCCAGTCGTCGCCGATCCAGATCTGATCGGAATCGATGAGCTGGGCAACGTGATGATCCTGCACGCGAGCGGAGTGCCACACGAGCCACGCGATCGTGTTTGCACCCGGAGACGGCGATGCTGCGAGGGTAGCGAGGTCGACATCGTCGACGGCATCGTGCGCCAGCGGCGGAATGCGGCCGTACAGCTCGAGCAACAGCGAGGCGACGTCCATACCACGATTCCACCACGGCTGCAGGTGGGATGGCACGCGTCCTCCAGCGCCGACGATGCGATGTGATCGTGTCCCGGGGCGCCGATCGCGTAGCGTCGCACTCCTGGATTCCGATGACCACAGCTCGGCGAGCCAAGAGCGAGGCCCTTCCTCTCCCTCCCGCGTCGAGCGTGGGCGGCGGCTCGCGGCGCGTGCACCGGTGCCCGAGGGCACCTTTGCCGTCGGGGCGGGTCTGGTCGTGGCCGGGCTCGCGACGTACGCCTTTCAGATTCTCGCGTTCCGCGGCCTGAACAAGCTCGACTACGGGGCGCTGAACACGCTCTGGGTCGTCGTGTTCGTCCTGGCTCCCGGCGTCTTCCTTCCGCTCGAGCAAGAGGTCGGGCGGGCGATGGCGGCCCGACGGGTACACGGTGTCGGCGGGGCACCGATCGTGCGCCGCGCGAGTGTGCTCGGCGGGGGCTTCGCGATATTGATCGCCGGCGCCGTGGTCGTCACCGCGTTCACGACGTCACTCGTCTCGCGCTTGTTCGCCGGCCACGCCGGCCTCGTCGTATGCCTCGTGGTCGCGCTCTTCACATTCGGGATCGAGTACCTGGCGCGGGGCGCGTTCGCCGGCACCGGTAACTTCAACGCGTACGGCGTCAGCATGGCCGCCGAGGCGTTGCTGCGCCTCGCGCCGTGCATCCCGCTGGCTCTGCTCGGCGCGAAGAATCCGGTGTGGTTCGGACTCTGCCTCGCGATCCCGCCGCTGCTCGCGACGGCGATCGCGGTTCGCGGACGCACCGGGATGATGCAACCGGGACCGCCGGCGCCGTACGGCGAGATCTCGGCCAACCTCGGCTACCTGCTCGGCGGGTCGTTGTTTGCGCAGGTGCTCGGCTACGCGCCCTTCATCGGCGCGCAAGCACTGGCGAAACCGAGCCAGCGAACCGCGGTCGCCGACTTCATCGTCGGCCTCTTCTTGTCGCGCATCCCGATCGTCTTGTTCCAGGCCGTCCAGGCCGCGCTTCTCCCCGGTCTCACGTCACTCGTGAGCGCGGGGCGCGACGACGAGTTCCGCGTCGGCGTGCGGCGGCTCCTGCTCGTGGTGGTCGGTATCGGCGTACTCGGCGTCGCCGGCGGGTGGCTCGCGGGTCCGACGGTCGGCCGGATGCTCTTCGGCAGCAAGTTCAACCTCGGGCGTTCCGACGTCGCGCTGCTCGCGGCCGGTAGCGGCCTGTTCATCCTCTCGCTCACGATGTCGCAAGCGCTCATTGCACTGTCGGGACACGCGTTCACGATGTACGCCTGGTTGGTCGGTCTCGTCACCTTCATCGCGACGACCGCAGTCGTCAGTCACGAGCTGTTTCTGCGGGTCGAGCTCGGGTCGATCGCCGGCGCACTGGGCAGTCTGACGATGATGGTGGTCTTCTACAGGCGGCGCGTGCGCAAGGGTGTCGCCGCCGGCAATCTCGCGTCACTCGTCGAGCAGCTCGGCTACGAACCACTCGAGATCTGATTCTCGAGATCTGATCTGGACCTGGTCCGATCGACACCGGATCCTCTCGGCGGCAGCGGCCTCGATCCCTTCTCGCCAGGCAAGGTGCTCGCGAGGCAGACTCCGACTTCTTCTCCACCGCTACGAAGGGACGACTTCAACATGATCCGGCTCAGCGTTTTCTACCCCTCGGCTCCGGGCGCCACCTTCGACCACGACTACTACCGCAACAACCATGTACCGCTCGCGGTCAAGACATGGGGTCTCGACGGCGCAGAGATCGACAAAGGTGTCGACGGGCCGTACGTTGCCGCTGTCCACTTCAAGTTCCGTTCGCCGGAGGCTCTCGCCGCGGCGATGGGCTCTGAGGGGACGGCCGGCGTGCTCGCAGATGTCGCCAACTACACCTCGATCGCGCCGGTGCTGCAAACCAGCGAGATGGTGGAATGAATTTCGTCGGATAACTCGCGGACGTGCTCGCCTCAGGGCGCGCGAGCTTCGCGGCCGAGATGAGATGAACCGCTTCCAGGTCTTCGCACGCCTGCGTCCTCGACTTCGGGGCGCCTTGGTGTCTGCGTTCGTGGCTGTGTTGCTGGTGCTGGTGGTCTTTCCCGAGGTGGTGTTTCTCGGTGGATCACTGTCGCCCGCCGGCTTGAACGACGTCGTCAATCGTTCGGCCGATCATCGCGTGGTGGACCTGTATCCGAACTGGGAGGCGCGGTCGCCGAGCAGTAGCGTGCGCGACGTCGCGGCGGAGGTCTTCCAACTGGTCCCGGCGACGAAGTTCATGAAGCGCGCGCTGTGGAACGGCGAGAGCCCTTTCTGGAACCCGTACTCGGCCGCGGGCTCGCTCGGTCCGGAGACGATGGCCGACATCAAGTTCTCGCCGTTCGTGGTGCTGGTGGCGGTGTTCGGCGCGTCCGCTACCGCGTTCACCTTCGTCGCGCTCGCGTTCGTGATCTTGGCGTTGTTCTGCCTGCAGCAG
>DATCCI010000410.1:0-3229 GCA_036511415.1 Acidimicrobiia bacterium | reverse complement strand
CACCCGTTGTTGCACGAGCGGGGAAGCTAGCCGAAGGCGAGGGGCGTAAACTTCGGGCCATGCGCATGGACGACATGATCCTTGTCAGCGTCGACGATCACGTCGTCGAACCGCCCGACCTGTTCGAACACCACGTACCCGCGAAATACAAGGACATCGCGCCTCGGATCGAACACATGCCCGACGGCACCGACCGGTGGAAATTCCTCGACTTCGACATCCCGAACGTCGGGCTCAACGCCGTGACCGGTCGCCCGCCCGAGGAGTACGGCATGGATCCGACGAGCTTCGAGGAGCTGCGCCCCGGGACCTACGACGTAGGTGCGCGCGTCCTCGACATGTCGGCCAACGGCGTGCTCGGCTCGCTGAACTTCCCGTCGCTCCCGGGGTTCGCCGGGCGTCTGTTCGCCGCGCTCGACGACAAGGACGCGGCGCTCGCGCTCTGCCGCGCGTACAACGATTGGCACATCGAGGAATGGTGCGGCGCGGCGCCCGACCGCTTCATCCCGCTCGCGATCCCGCCCATCTGGAACCCGGACGCGCTCGGCGACGAGGTGCGCAGAGTGGCGAGGTCGGGCTGTCACGCGATCACGTTTCCCGAGAACCCGGTGCCGCTCGGCCTGCCCAGCCTGCACACCGACCACTGGGACCCGTTCTGGCGCGCGTGCAGCGACGAGGGAACGATCGTCAACATGCACATCGGTTCGTCGTCGAAGCTCGCGATCACCGCGCTCGATGCGCCCGTCGACGTCATGATCACGCTCCAGCCGATGAACATCGTGCAGGCCGCGGCCGATCTGATCTTCTCTCCGGTGTTCAAGAAGTTCCCCGACATCACCGTCTCCCTCTCCGAGGGCGGGATTGGCTGGATCCCCTACTTCCTCGAACGCCTCGACCACACGTACACCACGCACAAGGCGTGGACGTTCTCCGACTTCGGCGACAAGCTGCCGAGCCAAGTGTTCATGGAGCACGTGATCCTCTGCTTCATCGAGGACGACTTCGGCGCGCGCCACGCGCGCGAGATCGGCACCAGCCGGATCTGCACCGAGACCGACTATCCGCACAGCGACGCGATCTGGCCCGACGCGCCCGAGCGCCTGATGCAGGCGTGGGCGCCCACCGACCTCACCGACCACGAGATCGACGAGATGACACACGAGAACGCGATGCGATTCTTCCGCTTCGATCCGTTCTCGATCCGCCCACGCGAGCGGTGCACGGTCGGCGCGTTGCGCGCCGAGGCCGCGGGCCACGACGTGTCCATCCAGTCCAAGGGGCGGCGGGTGGAGCACCACGAGCCGATGACGCTGGCTGGTTTCGCGCCGACCGCGTGAGCTCGCACGTTCGTCACAACCGCGCGTTCTGGGATGCCGACGCCGACGGTTATCAAGCCGCGCACGGCGACGCACTCGCGCACGCGCCGTTGGCGTGGGGCGCATATCGCGTTCCCGAGCGGGAACTGAAAGTGCTCGGCGACGTCAGCGGAAAAGACGTGCTCGAGCTGGGTTGCGGCGCCGCGCAATGGTCGATCGCGCTCGCCGAACGCGGCGCGCACGTCATCGGCCTCGACGTCTCGAGCGCGCAGCTCGGGCACGCCCGCCGGGCCGGGCCCTCCCTACCGCTCGTGCAGGCGAGCGGCGAGCAGTTGCCGTTCGCCGATGCGAGCTTCGACGTCGTGTTCTGCGACCACGGCGCCTTGAGCTTCTGCGACCCCGAGACCAGTGTGCCCGAATGCGGGCGTCTCCTGCGCGCCGGTGGACTGCTCGCGTTCTGTTGCACGCATCCGATGCTGTACCTCACGTGGGACGACGCGCGCGAACAGCAGACGCGCAAGCTGCAGATCGACTACGCGCAACTCGGGCGGATGGTGCTCGAAGAGGGAACGATCGACTGGGTACTCCCGCCCGGCGCCTGGATCCGGGTGCTCCGCGCGAACCGATTCGACGTCGAGGATCTCGTCGAGCTGTGCGCGTGCGACGACGCGACGACGACCTACGACGACTTCGCCCCGCCCAGGTGGGCGAAGCGCTGGCCGGCCGAGTGGATCTGGAAGGCACGGCGCCGCTGACGCGCCGGCGGCTCATTCCGGAGACGAGGTCGCGTTCCCAACCGAGCCGAGGAAGTCGAGGAGCGCCTCGGCGACCGCGCCCGGATGCGTGAACGGCGCGAGGTGGCTGGCGTCGGGGATCTCGGCGTAGCACGCGCCCGGGATGCTCGCAGCTGCCTCGCGAGCGCGCTGTGGGGGCGAGTCGACGTCGTGTTCGAACGCGAGGACGAGACACGGGACGCGCATCGTCGGCCAGGCATGCGTACGCGCCGTGTCCAGCGACCATGCCAGGCACGCCTCGTACTGCCCGAGCCGGCCGGGATTCGGCCACGCGGGCATGTCGCCGATCAGCTCGAGCCAGCTGTCGACGACCGCGTCCTGTTGGAGCTCGGAGTTCGACAGGTAGCGCAACGTCTCGGTCGCGAAGAACAGGGGCGGCAAGTCGTAGCCGAGTCGCGCGAGGTCGCGCTCGACGGTCGTGATCGCCTTCTCCCAGGCCGTCGCGACGTTGCAACTTCCGAGGAATGCCGCCGCGCGTACCCGGTCGGGATGCCGGATCGCGATCGTCTCGGCCACCCAACCGCCCATGGAGTGGCCGATGAACGTGGCGCGTCGAACGCCCAGATGGTCGCACAGGCCGAGCGTGTCGGCGACGAGATCCGCGACGGTGTACGGAGCGGGAGGAGCCGACGACGGTGCCATCCCACGGTGATCGAACGTCACGACGCGGTACTGCGCGGCGGTGAGCGCCGGAACGATTCCGAACCAGCCCGCGGCCGGTCCACCGCAACCGCATATGAGCACGATCGTCTCCGCACCGGGATCGGGCTCGGGCGCGCCGGACTCGTACACGTCGTACGCGATCGTGACGTCTGCGAGCTGAACGGTCGGCATGCTCGGACTGCCCGCCGCGGCGGGCGTCACCCTCCCGGTCGTGAGGCGGGACCGGGCGGCGGGTTGAGCGCCAGGACGACCGGCGGCCGCGGGGATTGAGCGAAGTCGAAGTCGTTCGCGAGGTCGCCGAGCTGGGGCGCGTTCTCGCGGACGTCGGGCCGGGGGTCGGGACGTCCGTCGGTGGCCGGATCGAGCCGGGCGCCGCCCAGGAAGTCGTCCTCGATGAACTTCAAGAACGCGTCGTGGCTGAGGACCTGATGGTCGATGAAGCCTTGCTTGGCGTAC
>DATCCI010000409.1:0-5216 GCA_036511415.1 Acidimicrobiia bacterium | reverse complement strand
GCACTTCAGCCCTACCAACGGGATCAGCGATCAGATCTTCCATACGTTCGTCGCGGACGGCGCGACCCATGTCGGCGAACCCACCGATGCCGGCGAGTCGGAACGCATCGAATGGGTACCCGTGAGCGAGGTGCGCAGGATACTTCGCGACAACGAGATGCTCGACGGCATGTCACTGACGGCCGTCTCGTACGCGCTCGCGTTCGGCGCGCTCGACGAGCCGTAGCTCGCGGACGCACGTGCCGGTCAGCCGACGAAAGCCGAGCTCGACGGCAGCAGCACGATGTCGGTCGCGATGAACCGGACGGGTTTCGTCAGGGTGGTTTGCGCGTGCGCGACGACCTTGTCCCCGGCGGCGATATCCGTTCGCGGTGCCGGAGTGCCGACCTCGACCGCGGCGCGGCTCATGTCGACCTTGGGCGCGAGCCGGCCGTCCTTCGTTCGCAGCCAGACGAACCCGAACCCGACCTTGACGATCGGCAGACCGATCTTCGTCGTGAGCGGCAGGACGAGAACCTCCTGAGCGACGCCCGGGCTTCCGGCCTTCAGGCGGAGAAGTCCGCGCGTCTTCAACTTCACGTCGGCGCCGCTTCCCCCGGCGGCCTTCACGACTGCCGTCGATCGCGTCGTGATCAGCCGGCGGGGCTTACCTTTCACCCGCAGGGTCACGGAGGTTCCGTCGACCGCCGTGACGACACCCGTGACCTCGACTCCGGCCGCCGCCTTCTGCTTCGCCGTGTCCACCTTCTTCTGCTCCGCGTTGGAACGCGCCTGGTGGTAGTCGAGCCAGAAGACGGTTCCGGCCCCGGCGGCCAGGCCCAAAACGACGACACCGCCGATGATGGCGCGAGCCCGACGTCTGCTCCTCGCCAATGGATCTCCCCGGGCTGATCAGAAAACGGGCCGAGCCGGCCAGTCATGATACCGGCCGAATTCGGGCGCAGTACTTCGGGTCGCCGACGAGCACCAAAGTTTCACCCGGGGCCTGCCGATGAAGTCACTATGGGAATCCTCCTCGCCGTCGTCGGCGTCGGAGCCGCGCTGGCCGCGGTGCTCGGGCTGATGTCCGCCGTTCGGCGCGATCCGTTCACCGAGCGGGTAGAGCGCATCAACGGGGAACGACTGCTCGGCGTGCCGCCGGCGACCGTACCGGTCAGCACCGGCATGGTTCACGACGAGGCATGGGCCTTGCTCGCCGCGGCCAAGCAGCCGACCGACGAGGACCACGCCGTCGGTCCGGCGCTCGGCGTCCTGGCAGGAGTGGATCCGGCGCCAACGGGCGCTGACTCCGTCTAGCCGGCAGAGGTTGCGCCGACGCAGTCGGCTGTACGATCCCGTGTCCGTGCTGACTTGGCAGGATGACGAGTCTTTCGAGACCGGCGGCATCACCTACGTGTGCCGACCGTTGGACGGACGGTTCCCGTCTCATCCCAGTCGCTTCTGCCTCCTCAAAGCGCGCTGGCAGGTCGAGTGGTACGAGAAGCTGCTCCTCGATCTCGAACCCCGGACGATCGTCGAAATCGGGACGTTCGACGGTGCCAGCGCGGCCCTCTTCACGCAGATTGCGCGCCCGAACAAGCTCGTCACCATCGATCGTCGACCGGAGTCGAGCGCGGCGCTCGCCGACTTCATGACTGCGGACGGATTCGCGGGCCGCGTCGCCGCCTACGGCGGCGTCGATCAGGGCGACGCGGTTCATCTGCGACAGATCCTCGACGAGGAATTCCACGATGAGCCGCTCGATCTCGTCATCGACGACGCTTCTCACCGCTTGGATCTCTCGCGCCGAACGTTCAACTGCATCTTTCCGCACCTGCGCGCGGGTGGGAAGTACGTGATCGAGGACTGGTCCTGGACGCTCACCGCCACCTGGAACACCACCGACGACATCCCCCTCACCGTCCTCGTGTTCGAGCTGATTCTCGCGTGCGCGCAGCGGCCGAGCGCAGTGTCGAATGTCAGCGTCTACAAGAACTGGGTTGTCGTCACGCGCGGTGACGCAGAACTCGACAGCGGCACGTTCGACGTTGCGGCGTGCTACGGACCCAAGGCCCGTTCGCTCGTCGCAGGCCTCTGATCCCGACCGCCGCCGAGAGCGATCCCGTTACGACGACGTGACCCCGGGGTCCCTGCGGCGCGCCCGCGTCGACCGAGGCGAGAGGTCCGAAAAGACCAAGCCGAAGCCGAGAAGGATCAGCGGCGCTATTCCCAGCAGGAGCAGGATCATGGTCGACGTCGACATGCCGGAGTGGTGAGCGCTCACCGGCTGGGTCGCGATCGCGCCGCCGACGCTCCGGGACCGGCCGCCACCGGCGTTCGAAGGCGACGGGTTGCGGGCGACGGTCGTCGACGTCGTGCTCGTCGTCGACCTCGACGTCGAAGTCGTCGTGGTCGGTCGCGCGACACGAATGCTGACGCGCTTTCGCCTCCGGTGGTGCCTCGCGGCATTGCCGACGGCGATCTTCACTTTCTTCGCGGCGTTCGGAACCGTCGTCGTGGTGACGTGCGGCACGACAGCCAGCCGAGTGCTTGCGCCGGCAGTCGACACCTCGTTCAGGACGACGGGCCCGACGATGCCGATCGCGAGCGCCGCGACCGCGATCGTCGCGATGCGTCGCCGCCGACGTCCGGCCACGCAATCACCCCCGGGAACGAGCATCAATCAGTTGCCGCCAGTGGCTCTGCGCAGAGACGCCAGGCCGATCGCGAGCATTCCGACCCCGAGCGCCGCCAGCGCGGCAACGAGCGAGAGGTCGCCCGAACCGGTGAAGGCCAGGCTGCCCTTCGGCGGTGTGCTCGTGGTCGTCGTCGATCCCTGCCCGTGAACGGTCGAAGACGTCGAAGGCTTCGTCGTCGACGTAGAGCCTTGCTCGCGAATCGTGGTACTCGTCGACGGGCCCATCGTGGTGGACACGCCGATCGTCGTCGACGTCGACGAGCTCGTAGACGTGGTGGTTACGGTCGATGCGCTGGTCGAAGATTTGGGCACCGTAGTTGCCGTAGTCGTCGTAGTGCGCGCGGTGGTCGACGTCTTGGGCACGCTCGTCGACGAGGACGGGGTGCTCGAGGTCTTGGGCATCGTGGTGGAAGTCGTAGCACAGTCCGACAGCTCTTGGCTCGCGTCCGCCTGCCCCTGGGGTTGGCCGTCGAAAGACCACTGGTCGTTCGCAGCAACAGTGTGCGTACCCGACCCGACCGAAATCGAGATGATGTCGGTCGCCGACGGGCCCTCGAACGTGAAGTCTTTCGCCGCAACCTCGACGCCGTCGATCCTCACCGATTCGTGCGACGTGGCCGTCGTATCCGGAAAGCTCTCGTAGACGAACTCGACCTGCGTGCACGAAATGTTGATCGTGCTCGTGTGCGCGGAGGCCGCGGTCGAAAACCCCGCCAACACCAGGGCACTGAGTAACAGCGGACTACCGATGCCTATGCCCACGAGCGCGAGAAGACGCTGCCCGCGCCGCGCGCGCGTGCGCACGTGCCGCTCGTAGTAGCTGTCGCCCCACACTTTCCGTGCCAGGTCTCGAAGGGCAGCTCGCTCGCGGGCTCCGCGTCCCATGGAACTCCCCCTCGTCGTCCGTAACCGAAACCCTGACCCCTTGGGCGTGGCGCACGCAGCTGCTCTCCGCCGCGCAGACGCTCGCGCCGGCGAAAACCATTGTCAAGGGAGCGCGGACCGATCGACAGGCGCGGTGCCCCTGCCAGGAACTATGCCGAGATCGGACCGCTGACGGCTTCGAGTCGACGAGCCGAAGTGGCAAGCGACGCGCGCCGGGTCTGCCAGACTTTCCAGATGTCGATGCGCGAGGATTGCAGGCACTTCGCCAGCCGCACCTACGACAACGGCGAGACCGCGCGGTTCTGTGTCCTCGACCTCGCGCCCGAAGCACCCTGGCGTTGCCCCGAGAACTGCGCAAGCTTCGAGAGGACCATGATCGACGGCACGTTCGTCGCCGGGTCGCTCGCGCCTTCGGCCGTCGAAGACGAGCCCGATGAGGCACCCGAAGCGATCGAGGACCTCCTCGACGACGCGGAACGCATCGTCGACGAAGCCGAACCCGACGTGCTACGACAACTCGGCGTGCAACGGGGCAGTCGTCGCAAGTGGTGGCAACCGTGGAAGCGCGAACGGCCCGACGACGGCGACGACTGGCACCTGAGCAACCGATAGCGACGGCACGTCATCGCGTTCTAGTGGATCAGTCGGCGGATGCCGACCGGACGGTCGAGCATGGTGTCGACCCAGGTGAACGCGACCGCGAACGACACGTAATGCTCGCGGGCGTCATTATCCGGCGTACCGAGCAAGACGGTGATGGCGACTGCCTCCTCGGTCTGTTGAACCTCGACCGTCTCGACGGTCTCGTCGGATCGGTGCCGAGCCTGGACCGACAAGGTGCGGCCGTCGGGATGGACGCGTACTTGGGTGATCGTCGCGGGGCGAAGGCGTCGGCGATCGACCGCGTCCGTGCTCGCGGGCACATCGATGCGGAGCGGTTCCGCGCGCGTCACTTCGTATTCGTCGACGCCGAGGCGCTGCGCGAACTGGTCGGTCACGTCGCGCCAGACGACGCTCTCACCTACCTCGAGATACACCTCGACGGACTTCGCATCTGCGAACGCCGAGACGATCCGAACGTCGCCACCCATCGTCAGACTTCGCAATTCGTTTGCCAAGCGTTGACGCTCGGCCGGGTCGTCGATCAGGAACGTGACCCGAAACATCGGGCTCACGATACCCCGAACCCGCCCACTCCCCGCGGTCAGGGAAGCTCGGTTCGGGAGCGCGCGACGAGTCAGCTCCGATGGCAGACGTGAACCGGTTTCGCGGCGCCGGGTTCCTCTTCCCAGACGTAGTAGCGGCCCGGATCGCGGTTCACCTCGCTCATGACCCACGGCGCCGACTGCAACGTCAGCGCTTCCTGACAGCCCGGGCAGATGAACGCCACGGTCGCCGCGCGCTCCGAAGCCGCCGCTCCGACGTGCGCGCGCACGGTCGGCGCGACCTGCGAGTCGACGGCCTTCTCCCGATGTCCATACGCGGCGGCGATCAGGGCGCGCAGCACGACCGGATCGGCGACCGCCACGACGACCGGCGCGTCGACGAGACGTCGTACCTCGTCGACGACGTCGGCGTCGTTCGGGTTGGCCATCGCGATGACGATCCGCTCGCCCCATCGCGCGACGGGAAGCACGACGTAGCGGCGTGCGGC
>DATCCI010000408.1:0-2584 GCA_036511415.1 Acidimicrobiia bacterium | reverse complement strand
CCACGAACCCGTGTGGTTGGCCCGGCTCGAGCCGACGTCGAGGGTGATCGCGAAGGGCGTCTCCATCAGCCGTGCACCTCGAACAGTCGGTCGGCGTCGTCTTCGTCCGAACAGAGTCCGTAACGCTCGATGTTGGCGTCGGCGATCGCCTGGATGTGCTCGATGATGTCGGTTCGCGGCGCCGTGCCAAAGAGGTGCGCGTAGCGGCGCTGGATCTTCAGATACTCCTCGACCCGCGTGCGGTGACGAATCGGCGACACGTTCGTCACCTTTCCGTTTTCGGCCTCGAACACCGGGAAGATACCGGTCTCCTTGGCGAGCCGGGCGACGTGGATGGTCTCGTCGGACGCCGAGCCCCAACCGAGTGGACAGGGCACCAACACGTGCAGATAGCGCGCTCCGCGAATCTCCATGGCTCGTTCGACCTTTCGTTCGAGGTCGTGAAGGTCCGCGACCGTCGCGGTCGCGACGTAGGCAATGTCGTGGGCCATCGCGATGCGAGGCAGATTCTTGCCCTGGCCGAAGACGTTGCCCGGCTCGGGACCCACCGCGTCGGTGGTGGCCGTGCGTGCGCCCGGCGGCGTCGCCGCGGAGCGCTGGACGCCGGTGTTCATGTAGCCCTCGTTGTCGTAACAGATGAAGAGCACGTCGTCATTGCGTTCGAACATGCCTGACAGGCAGCCGAATCCGATGTCAACCGTACCCCCGTCGCCGGCCTGGGCGACGACGCGCACGTCGGTCTTGCCCTTCACCCTCATCGCCGCCGCGACACCCGTCGCGACCGCGGGGGCGTTGCCGAACAACGAGTGCAGCCACGCGATGCGCCACGACGTCTCGGGGTACGGGGTCGAGAAGACCTCGAGACATCCCGTCGCGTTCACCGCCACCATGCGACCTTTGGTCGCGCGCATCGCCGCGTCGAGCGCGTAGCGCGCGCCGAGCGCCTCGCCGCAGCCCTGACAGGCGCGGTGCCCGGAGTCGATGGAGTTGGTCCGGTCGGCGTTCGACTGCACCGTGCGCTCGTCGTCGTCGAGGAGACGATTGCCCACGGCGAAGCTGCCGACTTGGTAGAAGCGCACCGGCTGACGCGTCATGATGTTCCCTTCGCCGCGACGGACGGCTTGCCACCGAGGTCGCGCAACAGGTTTTCGGCTGACGGCCCCGAACGTCGCGTCATCGCCATGCGGGTGCGCTCGCGTTCGACCGCCTCGTAGTCGAGATCGAGGAAGGTGAGATCGTCGAGTTCGCCCCGGACGGCTCGAGTGAAGAGGTCTTCGAGTGAGCGACGAGTTATCGCGCGTCCACCGAGTCCGGCGATGACGCTGCGAAGCGAGCAGGCCGTTCCCTGCAGCGCCATGGCGACGTCGGTCGCGAGCACGCCCCCGAAGCCGATGCTGAAGGCCTTCTCCACGACGACGATCTGGCGGGCGCCTTCGAGCGCCGCGCGCACCGCGGCGCTCGGGAACGGTCGAAACGACGTGATCCCGACGACGCCGACGCGGTCGCCCGCCTCACGGCGAAGGTCGACGGCGTCCTTGATCGTTCCGAGCACCGATCCGAGGGCGACCACGATCGTCTCGGCGTCCTCGCAACGGTACGAACGAACGAGTCCGCCGCTGTCGCGTCCGGTGAGCGCCTCGAACTCCGAAGCGATGACCGGGATCCGGTCGAGCGCGTCGAGTTGGCGCAGGTGCGCGAGGTAGCGGACCTCCTCGAAGGCCTCAGGGCCAACCATCGCGCCGATCGAGACCGGGTCGTCCGGGTCCAGCACCTGACGCGGTTCGTAGGGCGGAAGAAAGCGGTCGACGATCGACTGATCGAGTACGTCCACGCCCTCGACCGCGTGGGTGAGGATGAATCCGTCCATGCACACCATCACGGGCACCGAAAGCTCCTCGGCCAGGCGGAATGCCTGGACGTGGAGATCCGCGGCCTCCTGGTTCGTCTCGGCGAAGAGCTGGATCCATCCCGAGTCCCGGACGGCCATGGCGTCGCTGTGGTCGTTCCAGATGTTGATCGGGGCCCCGATCGCCCGGTTCGCCAGCGTCATGACGATGGGAAGGCCGAGCCCCGCCGCGTTGTAGACCGCCTCGATCATGAAGAGCAGCCCTTGGCTGGCGGTGGCGGTGAAGGCGCGTGCACCCGCCGCCGAAGCACCGATCGAAACGGACATTGCCGCGAACTCGGACTCGACGTTGATGAACTCACACGGCGAGAGAGTGCCGGCCTTCACCATCGCGCCGATCGCCTCGATGATGTGCGTCTGGGGCGAGATGGGATACGCGCAGACGACCTCGGGCCGGCAGCGCGCGACCGTCTCGGCGACGGCACGGGAGCCCTCAATCTGTCGCAGCACGGACCAACTCCTCTTCTGCAAGCGTGACGAATCGATAGGCGGCGGCGGCGGCGACGACGTTGCGCTCACCGACTGCGCCCGCGAAGCGATCGCGGACCGCCGTGTCGATGGCGTCGAGTGTGATCTCACGGGTCAGTGCCGCGAACCCGCCGAGCAGCGCCGCGTTCGGCAGGGGACGACCGAGTTCCTCGAGGGCGAACTCGGTCGCCGGGCAGGTGACCAGGCGAT
>DATCCI010000407.1:0-3806 GCA_036511415.1 Acidimicrobiia bacterium | reverse complement strand
TCGTTGCCACCGTCGCCGAGGAACACATCACCGGCATGCAAGCTCGCGACGGAATCGTTCCCGGCGAGCCCGCACATGAGGTCGACACCGGGCGTATCCGTGAAGGTGTCGTCGCCCGGCGTGCCGACCTCGATATTCACCTGCGAGAAGTCGTTTACGCCGAGATCACGTAGAAACGCAATGAAACTGCCCAGCGGCCGTCCGTCTGCGCACACCCGCAGCTTCTGTCCGACTGACTGCTCTGCCGCGCCCGCCGGCATCGCTCGTGCAGTCACTGCGAACAGCAACGCTCCCGCGCCCAACAACGCACGAACCCAATAGCCGCGCATCGTGTCCCCCGATGTCTCGCGCAGAGCCGCACTCTCGGCGCACACTCGCGCGGACGAGAAGCATCGTCAAGGAATGTCAACAAGCTGTACTGCGGGGCTCACGATCCTCTTCGAACTTCACCGCACGTGAAGCCGACGCGATGCATAACGAATGTTGTGTTCTACGCGCGGCGCCACCAAGGACCTTGCTTCAACGACGTGGTGTGCAACTCGGCCAGTGCAGCCGTACGAACCGCGTCGGGAATCGACACCAGCGCAGATCTCGCAGCGGGTGCATCGGCGGCAGCAGGTATCTCCGGGGCCGTCGGGTTGGCTCGGGACTCCAACCGCGGCCTCGCGTACGAGGAAGTTGTCGTTCTCGTCGTCCTCCACTGGTCGGCACTACGCTCGATCGGGTCCCTGGAGAGTTGCTCACAATGCGCGGAGAGTGACTCGAGTGCGTTGAGGGCGCTGGCAAGAGCGCGCCCACGTTCTTCGGCCACTCCACGCCACGTCTCTGCCTCGGCTCGCAGCTGCGCCAGTTCCGCAGTGCAGACCGCATCGACGAGTCGCACCAGCGTCGGCGCGACGTCTGCGAAGGTCCGTTCGGGTGGCGCAAGAGCGTCCTGCCCGAATACCGGCCGCGTTGGATCCTGTCCCGCTCCCGCGACGCGTTCGGTCCACACTCGCCCATCCCAGTAGCGGGCCCGCCACCGCAGGTGCGGGTCGGGATACCAGCCCGGCGACAGGCACGCTTCGGGTAACGCACTGGGTTCCGAAATACCCACACCGGTTCCGTCGACGGCGTGCGCACCGGCCTTGAGCGGCAGTTCCGCAGCACGTCCTTGTGCCAATTCGAGCGTTAACGGCAAGAACGCTCTCGCGGATGTCGCAGCAAGCTTGGAGGCAGACTCGGTTAGGGCACGACACCGGTCGTTGCCGGTATTTCGTCATCGGCGAGAGAAAGGTAGCCCTCGTCCTCTTGCGCGAAGTGGAGCTGCAAGATCGCGTGGAGGCCGTAGAGCAGGCGTCGGAGTTCGACGACGTCGTCGTTGTCGAGGCCGTCGGCGCCGATGTCGTCGAGCACGCGCCCGAGTCGGCGGATGAGATGCGCGATCTCGACGTGGGCGCGGCTCATCGTGCCCGTTGGGTCTTTGCCGCCGAGCGCGCGGGCGAGCACGGGATAGAGGGTCGCGTCCTCTGCCTGCTCGTGAGGGCCGAGTTCCTCGGTCAAGAAGAGATGAATCTCTCTGAGCATCGCCAGTGACTCGGTCGGCTGTGACGGATCGACGGCGTCGGCAACCGCGCGGATTCGAGCGAGGTCGGGCCGCAGGCTGGCGTGCTCGGCGCTGAACCGTCGCGTGAGCGCGGCGTCGTCGCCGCGTAGGCGGGTGGCGGATCCGGTGTCGCGCAGGGCGCGGAGTGCGTTGACGATGACCGCAACGTCGATGAACTCCTGGAGTACCGCACCCCACGCCGGCGGCAGATACCCGAATGCGGCGATGAACATCGCGATGAGCGACATGCCGATGCCGGCGAACACGCTCTCGAGCGCAATGCGGTGTGAGCGGCGGGCGATCACCACCGCCTCGCCGAGCCGATCGAGTCGATCGACGGTCAATACGACATCGGCGGCTTCCGACGATGCGGTCGCGCCACGGGCACCGACCGCGACTCCGACGTCGGCGAGCGCGAGCGCGGGCGCGTCATTGATGCCGTCGCCGACCATGATCGTCGGGCCTGAACGCTGTTCGAGCCGGACCGCGTCGACCTTCTCGGCCGGGGTTCGCTCCGCGAGGACATCGTCGACGCCGATGACCGCGCCGACCGTCTGCGCGGCTTCCTCGCGGTCGCCGGTCACCATTACGACGCGCCGGATACCGTCCCGGCGGAGTTGTCGAATCGTACGCGCGGCATCGGTGCGGATCGGATCGTCCAATAACACGACCCCGACCGCAACGCCGTCGACCTGCACGAAGACCGTGAGCGCGCCGTCGCGCTCGGCCCGTCGGCGCACCGACCGCACCCAGCGCACGTTCTCCGGCAGAGAAACCCAGCTGGCTTTCCCGACGGCCACGCAATGGCCGTCGACGATGCCGCGCACGCCATGGCCGGGTACCTCTTCCACCTCGGTCGGCAGGCTCAGATCCAGTGCACGGGCGCGTGCGCCGCGTACGACCGCCGCCGCGAGCACGTGCGGGGAGACTTGATCGAGCGACGCGGCGAGTCGAAGGACTTCATCGGAGCTCATTGTGTCTGCGGTGACGACCTCGGCGACCGTCGGTCGACCGACGGTGATCGTGCCGGTCTTGTCGAAAAGGAGGATCTCGCACCGTGCGAGCTGCTCGAGAGTCGCGCCGCCCTTCAATACGACGCCACGGCGCGCGGCGCGCGAGAGGCCCGAGACGATTGCGACCGGAGCGGCGAGGATGAGCGGACACGGCGTGGCAACGACGAGCACCGCGACCGCTCGAACGAGATCACCCGAGATCGCCCAGGCCGCGCCGGCCAGCACCACGCTCACCACCAAGAAGGCGCCGGCGTAGCGATCGGCGAGACGAACGAAGGGCGCGCTCGACGCTTCGGCTGCCGAGACGAGTCGCACGATCCCGGCGTAGGTGCTCTCGCTCGCGGAGGTGGTCGCTCGCAAGTCGAAGGGGCCGCCGGCATTCACCACGCCACTGCGCACCGCGTCGCCGGCTCGGCGCTCAACCGGTAACGGCTCACCGGTAAGCGCACTCTCGTCGAGTACGGCGACGTCGCGTTCGACCAGCCCGTCGACCGGGACCACCTCGCCCGGCTGCACCATGAGGAGATCGCTGCGCCGAACGTCCTCGAGCGGCGGAGAGGTCAACATGCCGTCGGCATACCGGTGGACGATCCGTGGGGCTCGTTCGAGCAACGCGCGCAACTCCCGGCGCGCTCGCGCAGCTGCCCGGGCGTCGAGCGTCCGGCCGCTCGCGAGCATCGCCGTGATGACGGCACCGGCCAGGTTCTCGCGCACGACCAGCGTGCCGACAAGCGCGAACACGGCGATCGCATCGACGCCGACCCGACCGTGCCGGGCGGCGTCGACCACCCACCAGGTCGCAGGCACCACACCGACAGCGGTGGTCGCGGCCCACACCAGGTGCGCGGCATCGCTGCGGCCGAGGAAGTGCAGCACGCCACCCAACGCCAGCCCCACCGCTGCGGCCGCGAGCAGGAGCAGTTCCTTGGATTGTCTCGTCACCTCGACGGTGCCTCCCGCGTCGGCTGGGCAGCCTCGCCGAACGTCGCCGCTCCCATCCACGGTCCCACACTGCCAAGGCCGCGACCGCCCGAGTAGGGCCGATCGCCTCTACCGGCTCCCGTCCATGGGCGCAGACTCCCCGTATGACTCCCCGTATGACTCGCCGTCTCGCCCTTGCGGTGCCCATGCTCTTGGCGCTCGTCACGACGGCGTGCGGCAGCAACAAGAAGCTAAACCCGGCGGGCACCACGACGACACCTTCGGTA
>DATCCI010000406.1:0-7148 GCA_036511415.1 Acidimicrobiia bacterium | reverse complement strand
GGTCGACGACATACGCGGTGCGTACCGTGTCCGCAAAGACGGACTCGACACCGCGAGCGATGCGGGCAAGGCCGACGCGGCCAAGCTCAACAAGGCGTGGAACGTGCTCTCCGACCCGTACCAGCGCGGTCGCTACGACGCGCAACGGACGGCGGCCGAGGCCTCGGACGAACTCGGGTCGGACGACGCCGACGACCAGGCGGCATCGAGTTCGAACGGGTCCGGACCCAAGGGCCTGCGCGGCAACGCCCGCAACTCACGCCAGGAGCGCCAGCGGTCGGTGCGCGACGCCCGCGCCGAGCGGTTGAAGAAGGCGGCGACGATCGCGGCGCCCGCGGGTACCCACTTCCCCAAGCCGAAACAACGCATCATCGCGATGGTGATCGATCTGCTCGTGCTGATCGTGCTCGTCAGTGGCAGTCAGGTCGCCGCGCAGGCGATCGCCAAGTCGCAGAAGCCGGCGATCGTCAAACAGGTCAACGCGTTGAACGATCAGATCACCGCGGAGAACAAGGTCAAGAGTGACGCCGATACGGCCGTCGGCAACGACAAGAAGGTGAACAACACCGCGAAACAGGCGGTCGATCAGAAGGCCTCCGACGATGCGAAGGCGCAGGTCACGGCGCTGACCAAGCAACGCGACGACGCGGCCTCGAAACTCAACCCCTACTTCCTGGGCGCGTTGGTGGCGGCGTTCTTCCTCGGGTTCTTGTATCTCGCGATCCCGAGCGCGATTACCGGACGCACCCTCGGCAAGCGCCTCCAGCATCTCAAGACGCTGCGAGAGGACGGGTCGCCGCTCGGCGCGCGCGGTGCGATCATCCGCTTCGGGCTCTTGGTACTCGTGACGTTCACGCTCTACCTCCTGTTGCAACAGTTCGCCGCGATTCTCGTGCTGTTCGGCGTCACCATGTGGCTGCGCAACGCGAACATGCAGGGCCTGCACGACCGCTTCGCCCACACGATCGTCGTCAGCGACGCTGCAGATTGAGCAGATTGAAAGGTTCGTCGATGTCGGAGCAAGCCCGCGAGAAGTACGTCTACGCGTTCGAAGAAGGCGGTCGGGATCAGAAGTTCCTGCTCGGCGGCAAGGGCGCGAACCTCGCCGAGATGACCAATCTCGGGCTTCCCGTTCCTCCCGGGTTCACGATCAGCACCGACGCGTGCAAGGCGTACATGGCGCTCGGTGACGAACTCCCTCCGGGCCTGATGGCCGAAGTGGCCGTGGCGCGGGAGCGGCTCGAGAAGCAGATGGGCAAGCTGCTCGGCGACGCCGACGACCCATTGCTCGTGTCGGTGCGCTCCGGCGCGCCGTTTTCGATGCCCGGAATGATGGACACGGTCCTGAACCTCGGACTCAACGACAACTCGGTCAAGGGCCTGGCGAAGCAGACGCAGAACGAGCGCTTTGCGTTCGACAGCTACCGGCGTTTCGTGCAGATGTTCGGCAAGATCGTTCTCGACATCTCGGGTGAGCTCTTCGAGGAGGCGCTGCACGATCTCGTCGAGGACAGAGGCGTGAACGTCGATACCGAGCTCACCGCGGATGATCTCGCCGGCCTGGTCGAGACGTTCAAGGCGATCGTGAAGTCCGAAAAGGGCGTCGACTTCCCGACCGATCCGCAAGAGCAACTCGGCTACGCGATCGACGCGGTCTTCAAATCGTGGAACGGCCGCCGGGCGCGCGACTACCGCCGGATGGAACACATTCCCGACGATCTCGGCACCGCGGTCAACGTGCAGACCATGGTGTTCGGCAACAAGGGTGACGACTCGGGAACAGGTGTCGCGTTCACCCGCAACCCTTCAACCGGCGAGCACAAGGCCTACGGCGACTTCTTGAAGAACGCGCAAGGCGAAGACGTCGTCGCCGGCATTCGCATCACCGAACCGCTCGACGCCATGGTGAACGAGTTCCCCGAGCCGCACCACGAGCTGCTCGGGCTCATGCAGCTGCTCGAGAACCATTACCGCGACATGTGCGACATCGAGTTCACGATCGAGCAGGGCCGCCTGTTCATGCTGCAGACACGCGTCGGCAAGCGCACGGCCGCCGCGGCCTTGCGGATGGCCGTCGAGATGGTCGACGAGGGACTCATCGACAAGACCGAAGCGGTGCTGCGCGTGCAGCCCGCGCAGCTCGACCAGCTCTTGCACCCCCAGTTCGATCCGAAGGCGAAGTTCGCCGTTCTCGCGAAGGGGTTGAACGCGTCACCGGGTGCCGCCGTCGGCCGGGTGTACTTCACGGCCGACGAGGCCCAGGCGCGCCACGAGGCGGGGGAGCGCGTCATCTTGGTGCGGCCGGAGACGTCGCCCGACGACCTGCACGGCATGATCGCGGCAGAGGGGATCCTGACGTCACGCGGCGGTCTGGTGTCGCACGCGGCCGTCGTCGCGCGAGGAATGGGGAAGCCCGCGATCTGCGGGGCGGAAGCGGTGAAGATCGATCTCGCGGCCCGCACGTTCGCCGTTGGCGACACGACCGTGCGCGAGGGCGAGGTGATCTCGATCAACGGGACCAGTGGCGAGATCGTCGTCGGCGAGGTGCCGGTCATCACACCCGAGCCGAGCGGTCCGTTCGGCATCATCTTGGGTTGGGCCGACGCGCTGCGTACGTTGAAGGTGCGCACGAACGCCGACCTCCCCGAAGATGCGCGCAAGGCGCGCGAGTTCGGCGCCGAGGGCATCGGCTTGTGCCGCACCGAGCACATGTTCCTCGGCGACCGGCTCCCGATCGTGCAGCGGATGATCCTGGCCGACACTCCCGACGGCGAGGCCGCCGCGCTCGAGGAGCTCCGGGCCCAGCAGGAATTCGACTTCGAAGGCATCCTCGAGGCCATGGACGGGCTTCCGGTGACGGTGCGGCTGCTCGACCCGCCGTTGCACGAGTTCCTTCCCGACCACGAGGACCTGATCATCAAACAGGCGAAGGGCGAGATCACCGCCGTCGAGCTCAAGCTGTTGCACGCGGCGGAGCTCTGGCGGGAGTCCAACCCGATGCTCGGCACGCGCGGTTGCCGGCTCGGCATCATCAAACCCGGTCTGTACCGCATGCAGGTACGCGCGCTCATGCAGGCCGCTGTGACGCGTCGCCGCGCGGGCGGCAACCCGATCGTCGAGATCATGATCCCGCTGATCGTGAGCGAGCCCGAGCTCGCGCTGCTCGAGCAGTGGACGCGCGAAGAGGCCGACAGGGTTCTGCGCGACGCCAACATCGAGATCGACTACCTGGTCGGAACGATGATCGAGACGCCTCGCGCCGCGTTGGTCGCCGACGCGATCGCCGGAGTGGCCGAATTCTTCTCGTTCGGAACGAACGACCTCACCCAGATGACGTTCGGTTTCTCGCGCGACGACATCGAGGGCCGGTTCATGAGCGAGTACCTCGAGTACAAACTGCTCTCGGCCAACCCGTTCGAGACGCTCGACATCGAGGGCGTCGGCCAGCTCGTGCGCATGGGTTGTGAGCGCGGGCGCGCGACGCGTCCCGATCTCAAACTCGGCATCTGTGGCGAACACGGTGGCGACCCGGCCTCGGTCGCGTTCTGTCACGAGGTCGGTCTCGACTACGTGTCGTGTTCGCCGTACCGGGTGCCGATCGCGCGCCTCGCGGCCGCCCACGCGGCGGTCGGTTCGGGCGGTCCCGGCGCGTCGGCCTGAAGCGCCGGGCCGAGGTGGCTTCCCGCGAAGGTGATCAGACCACCCGGCTGACGGCTGCGGAGATCGCCGCGTTCCTCGACGAGGTGTTTCCGGGGGCGATGGATCACTTCGTGATCGAAGAGGTTCGCCCGATGCATGCCCGGGTGCGCATGTTGTTCAACGAGTTCCGGTTGCGGCCCGGCGGGACGATCAGCGGACCGTCGCTGATGACGCTCGCCGACACCGGGCTGTGGGTCGCGTTGCTCGCGATGATCGGCCGCGAGCCCCTCTCGGTCACCTCGCACCTCGACATCGACTTCTTGCGCAAGCCGGCGCCGGCCGACGTCGTCGCCCATACCTCGCTGTACAAGATCGGCAAGCGGCTCGCGGTCGGAGACGTGCTCATGTATTCGGCTGGTGAGCACGTGCCGTGCGCGCGAGCATCCGTCACCTATGCCATCCCCTCGGTCCGCCTCGATCCGCCGGTGGAGTGACGGCGACTACGTCGTCACCACCGATCCCGAGCGCGTCGATCTCGACGTCGTCCACCGGTTCTTGTCGGAGGAGTCGTACTGGGCGCTCGGACGCTCGCGTGAGATGCAGGCGCGGGCGAACGACGGGTCGACCTGCTTCAGCGTGTTGCACGAGCCGACCGGAGCCTTCGTCGGCTTTGCACGCGTGCTGACCGACGACGTGTCGTTCGGATGGGCGGCCGACGTCTTCGTGCTCGAGGACCATCGCGGACGCGGCGTCGGGGTGTTCTTGATGAAGTGCGTCGTCGATGCCTGTGGGCACCTGCCGCGCCTGGTGCTCGGCACCCGCGACGCGCACGGTGTGTACGCGAAGGTCGGGTTCCGGCCGCTCATCCGGGTCGAGCGCTGGATGGAGCGTTGGAACGAGCCGCCGAATCCGTGAACGGCGCCGAACGTGTCGCACCCGGTCGGTACGCTGCGCGTATGCAGGTCGATCGCGCGCCCCACGACTCCGGGCCAGAGCAGGGGCCAGAGCACGGGTTAGAGCAGGATCGGGTGCGTCGAGCGCATCCCGGCGCGGAAGCGTTCGTCGGACAGCGGGCACAACGGCGCGAGGCCCGGGAAGCCGCGCTCGACGCAGCTCTGGCACCCGGCGCGACGCGCCCGGTCGGCGCGGGTCGGCGGGCGCGCGACGAGGAGCCCGATCCCTATCGTCTGTGTTTCGAGCGCGACCTCGATCGGGTGAAGCATTCCCATCCGTGGCGCCGGCTCGCGGGGAAGTGCCAGGTGTTCATCGCGCCCGAAGACGATCACCTGCGCACGCGCCTCACCCACGCGGTCGAGGTCGCCCAGGTCGCCACCGGTATCGCCCGTGTCGCCGGGCTGTGCGTGCCGCTGACCGAGGCCATCGCGCTCGCGCACGACTGCGGTCACGGTCCGGCCGGCCATGCTTCGGAGGAGGCGTTCTCGCCCTACGTGCCGGGCGGCTACGACCACGCCGTGTACGGCGCCGACGTCACGCTGGCTCCGTTGAACCTGTGCGCCGAGACGATCGACGGCGTGCGCAACCACTCGTGGCGCCGGCCCGCGCCTTCTACTCCCGAAGGCGAGGTCGTCGCCTGGTCGGATCGCGTCGCGTATGTGTGCCACGACTTCGAGGATGCGGTGCGCGCCGGCATCCTGACCCCCGCCGACCTGCCGGAAGAAGTCGCCGCGGTCGTCGGGCGAGAGGGCGCGAGACAGGTGGGCGGTTTCGTGCACGCGGTACTCGACGCGATCGACCGCACCGGCCGGGTCGGGATGACCGAGCCCGCGGCGGGCGCGCTCGCAACGTTTCGGGCCTTCAACTTCGACCGGATCTACCTCCGGCCCGCGGCCCGACGCCAGGCCGAGAAGGTGGTCGGCCTGTTGAGCGGGCTCGTCGACTTCTTCGTCGACGCGCCCGCCCGGCTGCCGGCTGCCGCGACCGGCATGCACGCCGATCTCTCGCCCGGATCACTCGAGGCCGCCGCGGTTGCCGTCCGTTACGTGAGCGGCATGACCGATCGCTACGCGCTCGGCTTGGGTGTCGAGCTGCTCGGCTGGCGTCCCGAAGACCTGCCTCGAGGCGTGTGAGCCTCTCCGCAAGCCCCTAGCCTGCAACGCGATGGGTATTCTCGACGACGACGTCGCGCGCGTGCGAGAAGCAACTGATCTCGTCGCGTTGGTCAGCGAGCACGTCGCGTTGAAGCGGGTCGGCCGCCGTTTTCAGGGGTTGTGCCCGTTCCACCAAGAAAAGACGCCATCGTTCTCGGTGAGCCCCGACAAAGGTGTCTGGCATTGCTTCGGGTGCCAGAAGAGCGGCGACGCGATCACGTTCGTACGCGAGGTCGAGCATCTCGACTTCGTCGAAGCGATCGAGCGGCTCGCCGGTCGGGCCAACATCACGCTGCGTTACGACGACGTGTCGTATTCGCAGGAGCGCAAACGTCGGCAACGACTCCACGAGGCCGTGCAGGCGTCGATCGACTTCTTCCATCAGAAGCTCATCGAGTCGCCCGACGGCGGAGCCGCGCGCCGCTACCTGCGCAGCCGCGGGTTCGAGGGTGACGCCGTCCGTCGCTTCTCGCTCGGCTGGGCTCCTGCCGGCTTCGATCCGCTGAGCGCGCACTTGCAGCGCGCGAAGTTCGGGCGGCAGGACATCGTCGACGCCGGTCTCGCGTTCGTCAACCGGACGAACAAGCTTCAGGATGCGATCCGCGAGCGCCTGATGTTCCCGATCTGGGACACGCGCGGCGAGCCCGTCGGCTTCGGCGGCCGCACGCTCACCGACGACGGCCCGAAGTACAAGAACACCGCCGAGACCGCGATCTACCACAAGTCGAGATTGCTGTACGGGCTGAACTTCGCGAAGGGTGAGATCGTTGCCCAGGGTGAGGTCGTGATCTGCGAGGGCTACACCGACGTCATGGCCTTCGTGCTCGCCGGGGTGCCGACCGCGGTCGCCACGTGCGGGACCGCGCTCGCCGACGAGCACTTCCTCACCCTCAAGAACCTCGCGCGCAAGGTGACGCTCGCGTACGACGCCGACGCGGCCGGCCAGGCGGCGGCCGATCGGTGCTACCAGTGGGAGCAACGCTTCGAGGTCCAGTTCCAGGTCGCCGATCTTCCGGCCGGACGCGATCCCGCCGACGTGTGGAAGGACGACCCGCAACAGCTCGTCGGCGCGGTGAAGGGCGCCGTGCCGTTCCTCGAGTTCCGTCTCGAGCGCTTGTTGCGCTCCGCCGACACGTCGACGCTCGAAGGTCGCGCCCGCGCGGCCCAAGAAGGGGCCGTCCTGATCGGCGAACATCCCAACGATCTCGTGCGCGATCAATACGTCATGAAGCTCGCGGGTCGGCTCGAGATCGAGCCGGATCGTGTGCGCGACGCCGTGGGTCAGGTGCGCGCGCGACCGCACGTCCGGCCCGCGTCGGAGCCGACGCCGCGACCGGCGGAGAAGCCCGTCGATCGTCGGGAGCTCGACGCGTTGCGTTGGGCGGTTCAGGCCCCGGAATT
>DATCCI010000405.1:0-4203 GCA_036511415.1 Acidimicrobiia bacterium | reverse complement strand
TAGTGCGCCAGCGGGTTCGCCGGGTTCCCGTACTGGAAGAGGAACACGTAGCGATCGGGCTCGTCGGCGTGGATCTTCTCGGCCATGCGGATCGCACCGTTGCTGCCTTCCTCACCGGGCGACAGCGTGATCTCGGCGCCGAAGATCTCGAGGAGCTGGCGCCGCTCGACCGACACGTTCTCGGGCATCACCACCCGCAGCTTGTAGCCCCGCAGCTTCGCGACGAGTGCGAGACCGATTCCGGTGTTGCCCGACGACGGTTCGAGGATCGTCGCGCCCGGCCGCATCGCGCCATCGTGCTCGGCGAGCTCGATCATCTTCAACGCGATGCGGTCCTTCGACGAACCGCCCGGGTTCTGCCCTTCGAGTTTCGCCCAGATGCGAACGTCGGGGTTCGGGGAGAGCTGATGGACACCGACGAGCGGCGTCTCTCCGATCAACCCGAGGATGTCGTCGTGCCTCACGCGCCGCCGGCGACCGCAGGCAGGATCGAGAGCACGTCGCCGTCCGCCAACTTGGTGTCGAGACCGTCGAGGTAGCGGATGTCGTCGTCGTCCTTGTAGACGTTCACGAATTTGTGGAGGCTCCCCGAATCGTCGAGCAGGTTGCCCCGCAGGCCGGGATAGCGCTCGACCAGCGTGTTGAAGACCTCGCCGACGGTCGCGCCCTCGACCGCGACGGTTGCCTGGCCATCGGCCTGGACCCGCAACAACGTGGGCAA
Source organism: Acidimicrobiia bacterium (assembly GCA_036511415.1). Lineage (GTDB taxonomy): Bacteria > Actinomycetota > Acidimicrobiia > IMCC26256 > PALSA-610 > PALSA-610. The sequence continues at coordinate 3,482 of DATCCI010000405.1, read as the reverse complement.
CTTGATCTCGACGGCCATCTCGCCAGGCTACAACCCGACTCAACCGGTCGGGATTCCCTGTTCACGGTCAGCCGCGGTCGAGCTCGACGCCGACCTCGGCGATCTCGCCGCCACGGATGCGGTACGACCGGAGAACCGGCATCTGGTCGCGCAGCGACACGATCACGTACAACCAGGCCGGGTCGACGGCTTGACGCACGTCGGTGGGCGAGGGATACGCCTCGGTGTGGGTGTGCGAGTGCCACACACCCATGATCTCGTCGCCGGTCGCCTCGGCGGCGCGCATCGCGCCGAGCATGTCGCGCGAATCGATCGTGTACGTCACGGCCGACGCATCGGCATTGCGACACGGTCGCGCCTGCGACACCATGCCCGTCGGTTCGGCGTTCCCGCCGAGCGGACCGACGAGCAGACCGCAGGCCTCGTCGGGTAACCCGTCGTAGCAGTTTCCGATGATGGTCGCGTACTGCGATTCGGTGAGCCGCAGCGTCGGTTGGACAAACGCCGACGTCATCCCTGCAGCGCCCGCCACACCCGCTCGGCCGTGCACGGCATGTCGATGTGACGGACACCCAGGTGCGAGAGCGCGTCGATGACCGCGTTGTGCACTGCGGGCGTCGATCCGAGCGTTGCCGACTCGCCGATCCCCTTCGCCCCGAGCGGGTTCAACGGGGTGGGTGTCACCGTGTTGTACGTCTCGTACGACGGCAGCTCCGCCGCGGACGGCATCGCGTAGTCGAGCAGGTTGGCGGTGATCGGGTTGCCCGCCTCGTCGTACTGCACCTCTTCCCACAGCACCTGCGCGACACCCTGCGCGATCCCGCCGTGCTGCTGACCGCCGACGATCATCGGGTTGATGATCGTGCCGCAGTCGTCGACGGCGACGTGCCGTACGAGCTCCACCCGCCCGGTCTCCGAATCGATCTCGACGACCGCGATGTGCGAACCGAACGGGAAGGACGACCCGCCGGCCTCGAAGTCGAGCTCGTGCTGCAGGCGCTCGGCGACACCTTCGGGCCGCTTCGCCGGATCCTTCGCCGCGGCCGCGAGGTCGGACCACGCCAACTTGCTCGCGGGCACGCCCGCGACCTCGAGCCCGCCGTCTCCGACGACGATGTCGTCGGGGCTTGCCTCGAGGAGGTGCGCGGCAAGCCGTTTCGCCTGCGCGAGGACCTCTTGGCTCGCGACGAGCAGCGCGCTGCCACCGATCTGGCCCGAGCGCGATCCGCCGGTTCCCCCGCCGCGCGGCACCTCGTCGGTGTCGGAGTGCAGCACCCGGACGTCCTCGAACGCCACGCCGAGCGTGTCGGCGACGATCTGGGAGAACGCGGTCTCGTGACCCTGGCCGTGCGCGCTCGTGCCGACGCGCGCGGTGACCGTGCCGTCGTCTTCGATCTCGACCGAGCCGAACTCCTTGGTGAGCACCATCGGCGCGCTGATCTCGAGGTATGACGCGAGCCCGACGCCCATGAGCATGCGATCGCCGCGATCGCGGCGGGCCTTCTGCTCGGCGCGCAGCGCGTCGTAGCCGGCGTACTCGAGCGCGGCGTCGAGCGCCTTCTCGTACTCACCGGTGTCGTAGGTCGCTCCGAGGCCGGTGTTCGGCATGTAGGGGAACGCGTCGGCCGGAATGAAGTTCTTGCGTCGGATCTCGACGGGATCGATGCCGAGCTCGTCGGCCGCGATGTCGAGGACGCGCTCCATCATGTGGATCGCCTCGGGCCGGCCGGCGCCGCGGTAGGCCGCGACCGGAGTGCTGTTCGTGATCACGGCCTGCCAGTTGAACTCGACCTTCGGCACGACGTACACGTTCGCCGCCATCATCTGCGTGAAGAACGGCAGGAACGCGCCGATGGCCGCGTAGGCGCCCGCCTCCGCGTTCGTGAAGACGCGCAGCCCGGTGATGGTGCCGTCGCGCTTGAGGCCCAGCTCGACCTCGTGCACCATGCCGCGACCGTGCCACATCGCGACCATGTTCTCGGACCGCGTCTCCGTCCACTTCACGGGCCGACCGAGGGTGAGCGCGGCCTTGGCGACGAGGAGGTGCTCGACCGCCATGCCCTGCTTCGCGCCGAACCCTCCGCCGACGGCCGCGTTACGCGCCCGGATCAGTGCCGGATCGAGCCCGAGCAACATCGCGATCTCGTCGCGGACGCCGTGCGGTCCCTGCGACGCGACCCAGATCGAGAGCCCGCCGGCCGGGTCGCCGGGAACCGCCACGATGCCGCCCGGCTCCATCGGCACCGGCGCGACGCGTTGGTTGACGATGCGCTCACGCACGACGACGTCGGCGTCGTCGAGAACTCCGTCGACCGGACCCGTGCCCATCGCGTTCGCGACGTTCGAACCCTGCGCCTCGTGAACGACCGGCGCGTCGGCGGCGAGCGCGGCGGCAACGGTCGCGAGCACGGGCAACTCGTCATAGTCGACCACCACGGTCTCCGCCGCGTCCATGGCCCGGGCCTTGGTGTCGGCGACGACCATCGCGACGATGTCACCGACGAAGCGCACCTTCTCCTGCGCGAGTGGTGGCCGGTTCATCGTCGCCGGCAACATGACGAAGCCGTGCACCGCGGGCAGTTCGAGATCGGCGGCCGTGTACACCGCGGCGACGCCCGGCATCGCCTTCGCGTCGCGGGTGTCGATCGACTCGATGTTCGCGTGGGCAACAGTGGAGCGTACGAACGCAGTGTGCAGCAGGCCGGCGACGGCGAGGTCGTCGTAGTACTGCGTCGTACCCTCGAGGATCCCCGGGTCCTCCTTGCGAAGCACGGGGTTTCCCAGGATCGAGCCCGACGACGGCATTACGTTCCTCCTGCGCGACGACAACCGGCCGCAGACTAGCGGTGAGAGAATGCGGCCGTGCGAGCCGTGCGCAATACCGAAGCCGGTATCCGCGTGGTCGACGTGGCCCACCCCGATCGCCCGGGCACACGCGTGCGCGTGCGCAGCGCGGGGATCTGTGGCTCCGACCTCGAGATGGTGCGCACCGGTCTCGCGGCCGGGACGCTCGGTCACGAGATCGCGGGCGTGCTCGACGACGGCACCGAGGTCGCGGTCCACCCGTTCGTGCCGTGCGGCACGTGCACGCAGTGCCTGCACGCGAGACCTCAGCTCTGCCGCGAGGCGACCGCCACGATGCTCGGCGTCTTCACCGACGGCGGTATGGCGGAGGAGGTCGTCGTCTCCGAGTCGTGCCTCGTCCCTTTACCGCACGGCATCGGCGTCGCCGACGCCTCGATCGTCGAGCCACTCGCAGTCGCGCTCCACGCCTGCAACCGCGCCGGAGTCGCCTCCGGAATGCGAGTCGGCATCGTCGGAGCCGGAACGATCGGATTGCTGTGCGGGGCGGTCGCGCGCCACCTCGGCGCCGACGTCGCCATCGCCGCGCGTCACGACGCGCAACGAGACGCCGCGGAGAGGCTCGGTCTCGCACTCGACGCGCCGCGTGATCGCGACGTCGTGCTCGAGGCCGCCGGGAC
>DATCCI010000404.1:0-9275 GCA_036511415.1 Acidimicrobiia bacterium | reverse complement strand
CGAGCCGAGCGGGGGGAAGCGCCCGGACGTCGACCTCCTGCAACGCCATCCTCAAATCCTCCAAAGGGCTGGCGGACCGGCGCGCGGGCTCACGATCGGCCGGAGACGCCGCACGACGTCATCGCGCCGGACGCGCCGGCCTGACCGAGCCCGGGGCCGTGCTCTGAACCTGACCGCAGCTCATCAACTGTGGACGGCTTGGTCGGTGTGTGAGCGGTGGGTACGCGGCCGCAGGCACGCCGCGCAGCGGTTGACGCCCTCTCGATGAAGGTACGGGTGGGGCGGCGGCTCGCGTTCGTCCCCGGTGGTCGGTTCGATCTCGGTGATGCTCTCGAGCTCCGCAAGCGGGATTCGGATCTCGGCACCGCTCACGGTCTTGATGACGAGCACCAGCGCTCTCCCTCGGCATCGACGTAATTCGCTGCGGCTTCTCGGGAAGTGCCCCGAGCATGCCGGCGGGCCCAACCATACCCGTGGCGACACCGTCCGTCGCCGGTGACAGGTCGTCGCCGCGAGACCAGGCGTCGAGCGGACGTTCGGGAGGGCCCTTCACCTCCGACGGGCGAGACGCCGTACGCTGTGCTCGCGGTCGCGGCAAGTGAGGTGTCCGGTGACGGTTGGTGCGAAACTCGATGTGCGGTCGGTGACACCGACGATCGGCGCCGAGATTCACGGGCTCGATTGCTCGATCCCCTTCGATGAGGCGACCTTCGCGGCGGTGCGCGCCGCGTGGCTCGAGCATCTCGTCCTGTTCTTCCCCGACCAGTCGCTTACACCCGACGCGCAGGTGATGTTCGCGTCGCAGTTCGGTCAGGTCACCGAAGGTCACCCCGTAGAGCCATCGCTCGACGAGCATCCCCAGGTGCTCCCCATCGACAGCGTCAAGGACCGGACGAACTTCTGGCACACCGACGTGACGTACATGTCGGCACCGCCGACGGGTTCGATCCTGTATGCGGTCACGTTGCCGGAGTCCGGCGGCGACACGATGTGGGCGAACACCCGGGCCGCGTACGACACGCTTGCCGAGCCGCTGCAACGGATGTGTGACCCGCTCACCGCAGTTCATTACGACCCGTTCTACGCCGAGCAGATCGCGCAGGGCGCCGGGAAGGAGTGGGAGGGCCGCACCGTCGACCAACTGTGGCCCGTAGAGCACCCGGTCGTGCGCGTGCATCCCGAGACCGGACGCAAGAACCTCTTCGTGAACCCGCAGTTCACGGTCGGGCTGAAGGGCTTCGACGGGCCACAAGCGAACGCGTTGCTGCGCCTGCTCTACGACCACATGACCCAGCCCCAGTTCGTGGTGCGGTACCGGTGGCGCCCCGGCACGCTCGGCTTCTGGGACAATCGCACGACCATGCACTACGGGATCTACGACTACGGCGACGCCCGTCGGATCATGCACCGGGTCACCCTGAAGGGCGAGCGGCCGCAAGCACCCCGATAGTCGGTCGTGCCGGCGCACGGATCTACGCTCGGCGGGGTTTCGCGTCCGGACGACGGGAGAGCAATGACCGAGCATGTGCAGACCAGTTCGTCGCGGCCACGACGGGTCACCTCCGACTCGGGCGTCGATCCGATCACGGGCACGATCGAGGCGCCCGCCGCGAACCGCGAGCCGCGTTTCGTGCTTCCCGGGCGCGACCAGGCTGCGCGGTCGAAGCTGGAAGACTTCGTCGCCCGCACCGGACGGCACCCGAACATCCTCGTGATCCTCATGGACGACGTCGGTTGGGGCGACTTCGGCTGCTACGGCGGCGGCGTCGCGGTGGGTGCGCCGACACCGAACATCGACCGGATCGCGAGAGAAGGTCTCCTCCTGACATCGTGTTACAGCGAGCCGTCGTGCACGCCGACACGCGCGTCGATCATGACCGGGCGGCTCCCGATGCGTCACGGTCTGCTGATCCCGCCGATGTACGGAATGCCCGGCGGCCTACAGGGTGAGATCACGCTGCCACAGGTGCTCTCCGACGCGGGTTACGTGACCCAAGCGGTCGGCAAGTGGCACATGGGCGAGAACCGCGAGAGCCAGCCGCAGCACGTCGGCTTCGACGACTTCTACGGCTTCTTGTCCGTGTCGGACATGTACACCGAGTGGCGCGACCCGTACTTCTTCCCGGAGATCGTGTACAGCCAGGCGCGTACCGACTGGGTGAAGAACATCGCCTTCAACAAGTGTTTCGTGCACGCCGAACGCGACGGCGAGCTCGACGAAGTGGAAGAGGTCACGATCCCCGTGCTGTCGCTGCTCGACGACAAGTGGTGCAGCTACTCGGAGTCGTTCATCCAGCGCAGGGCCGGCTCCGATCGCCCTTGGTTCTTGTACCACTGCACGCGTGGCGCGCACTTCGACAACTATCCCCACCCCGACTTCTTGGGTCGCTCGCCCGCGAAGCACCCGTACAAGGACGCCCTGGTCGAGCTCGACGACATCTGCGGCCGGCTCGTCGAGACGCTCGAACGGACCGGGCAGCTGGATTCGACGATGGTGGTCATCTCGTCGGACAACGGCCCGGAGATGGAGACGTGGCCCGACTCCGCGTTCACGCCGTTCCGGTGCGCGAAGGGCTCTACGTGGGAGGGCGGTGTGCGCGTGCCGGCAGTCGTGTCGTGGCCGGGAATGATCGAACCGGCCCGCGCGAGCGACGGCATCGTGCACCTGCTCGACCTGTTCGCGACGTGCGCGACGCTGGCCGGAGCCGCCGACCGGTTGCCGACCGACCGGTACCTCGACACCGTCGACCAGACATCGTTCCTGTTGGCGCCGGCCGACGAAGGCGAGGTCGTCTCGAATCGCAAGTTCCAGCACTACTGGCTGACCGCGCACTACTCGGCGGTGCGCGTCGGCGAGTACAAGTACATGCTGACGTCGATCACCGACAACGACACGGACGTCCTGAACCCGGGCGGGTTCACCGGTTCCGTGGCGCATTACGCATACGGGCGGCTCTACAACCTCTACCTCGATCCGAAGGAGTCGCGTTCGTACATGATCCGCAAGCTGGTCTACATCGACGCGATCCTCGCCGAGACAACGCGCCACCGGCGCACCTTCCGCGACTGGCCGAACAAACCCGCTCAGACACCGACGCCCTCGCGGTAGGCGACTCGCGTCAGGGCCGCGAACGAGCAGTAGTAGAAGTCGCGGCCGAAACCCGGCGCGGGAAAGAGCACCGATTGGACGGCGCTGCCGGCATCGACGCGAACGCGCTCCGCTCCGGTCTCGATGTCGAGCACGACGATCGCATCGGCCATGCGCGTCGGGTCGTGATCGTTCGTGACGAGCTCCCCGGTGTCGGCGAACAGCAGCGGATGGCACGCATGGTTCTGCTCGCGCTGCCACCGCGGCGTGATCCGGCCGTCGTCGGCGACGTCGAACGCGGCGAGCACGCCGTTGGCGCTGTCGTAACCCACCACGATCCGGCGTGCCTCGTCGACGAGCGGTGGGTTCGCGACCAGGCCGTTCGGGAGTCCGCAGATCTCGGTGAGGTCGACGGCGGCCGTCACGAGATCGACCCGGACGAGATGCAACGGTGCCGTCGAGATGCCCCGCCCGCGCAACGTTCCGATGTAGCGCTCGCTCCCTTCGCCGTTGTCGAGGAACCACGCGGCGCCGAGCGCGAGGACGGCGTCCCACCCGTAGGTCTGTCCGGGAAGAGTCCGGTACCGGCCGGCGAATCCCTCGTCGAGCTCCAGACCCGTGCCGTCCCAGCGCACGCGGAACAACGTCGACGTGCCGACCACGTATACGTCGGGACCGTCTGCTGACAGCCGCGCGACCGAGGGCTCGGGGAGCGCGCACCGCGCGACGGTCTCGAGCGTTTCCGGATCGAGTGCGAGCAGCTCCGCCGCCCGAGACGCGTAGGTGGCCGGGTCTCGGCCCGGGAGCACTCCGCCGAAGTCCTTCGTCACGAGGCAGCCGTCGGGAGCGACCACGAAGCTGTTGTACGGGAGCAGGCGCGGCAGCTCACGCGACGCGAGCACGCTCAGATCGGGTGCGAGGCGGTGCGCGTGGTTCCCGAACACGACGTGCAACGAGCCGTTCGCGTGCGCGGCGATCCCGCCCGGCCAGGTCGGACCGCCGGCGAGATCGACGGAACGCGCCACGGCTTCCAGCGTGATCGGGTCGACGCGTTCGACCCAGGCGATGGTGTCGGGCCCCACACTGTGCCGCAGGAGATAGACCTCGCCGGGTTCGCGCAGAACGACCATGGTCGCCGCGACTGCCTCGCGCGAGCGCACCTCGACGTGCTCGGCTTCGAGTGCGGGACCTCTGCCGCCGAGTGGGCACTGCCGTCGGCGCGGCCCGCCGTCCTCGCCCGGCCAGCGCGACGCCCAATATCCGCCACCCTCCACTTCGGTCACCGGGAGTTCCTACCAAACCCGGGCCGGACACCGCCGAGGGCCGAGGGATCGGCCACTACCGTTCCGGAGATGGCGGTTGCTTTCGTTCTCTCCGGGGGCGCGAGCCTCGGCGCAGTCGAGGTCGGGATGCTCGCCGCGCTGCGCGAACGGGGCATCCGCCCGGACCTGATCGTCGGCACTTCGGTCGGCGCCCTCAACGGCGCGTGGCTCGCCGGGCATCCCGACGCGCCCATCGACGATCTGGCGAAGGTGTGGACCGAGCTCCATCGGTCGGACGTGTTCCCGGCCGACGCCCGGCGCGGTTTGTTCGCGTTCGCCGGGCGGCGCCGCAGTTTCTTCGACGAGAGACCTCTGCGCAGACTGATCGAGCGCCACGTGAGCTTCCCGCGCCTCGAGGACGCGCCGACTCCTCTGCACGTCGTCGCGGTCGAGGTTCTCACCGGTAGAGACGTGTTGCTGTCGTCGGGGCCGGCAGTCGACTCCGTGCTCGCGAGTGCCGCGCTCCCGGCGGTGTTCGATCCCGTGGAGATCGACGGTGTGCCGTACATGGACGGCGGGGTCGGCAACAACACGCCGATCTCGCACGCGGTCGCCTTGGAAGTCGACCTGGTTTGGGTGTTGTGCGCCGGTCACGCCTGCGCGCTCACCGAGCCTCCGTCGAGCGCGCTGGCGATGGCGCTGCACGCGCTCAGCCTGCTGTTGCACAAGCAGCTCGCCGTCGACGTCGAACGCTACGAGTCCAGCGTGGAGCTCCGTGTCCTTCCGCCCTTGTGCCCCCTGACGGTGTCCCCGGTGGACTTCTCGCATTCGGCGGAGCTCATCGAGCGTGCCTACAACGCGTCGACGCGATGGTTGGACGAGGACCATCCTGCCCGCGGCCAGGCGAAGTTCCTGAGCGCCCACGATCATCCCGCACTCTGACGCAACAGCCGCGCGAACGATCCCGCGGTGTCAGGCCGCGGGTGCTTGTTGGCGGAAACGAACCCGGTCGTCGCTCGGAGTCGTGGAACGCCAGCGCCCGGTCGAGGCGCGCCACTCGCGACCGTGGAACGACACGGTCGTGACGCGGAACTGCTCCGCGTGGCCGACGAGCCAGGTCGCGACCGTCCAGCCGCGCGTCGGCGCGAACGAAGCGTCGAGCGTCGTGACGCCGAGCTCGTTGCTCATCCTGGCAACGACCGCGGGCGCCGGATCGGGCGAACGCGACAGCGAGAATCGGCACGTGAGTCCGGCCTCCGATTCGCCGGTCAGGGCCGCCGCGAGCACTCGAGCCTGCGGTTCCCATTGCGCGTACGCGGAGGGGTCCGCGCTCCGTTGCACCTTCTGCGCGGCGACGGTCACCGGTAGCGCCGCCCATCCGTCGACCCGGACGAGAGCGCGAAAGAACGCGGCGGCCGCGTAGCTCGGCGTCAGGATCTCGGTCGAGGTGCCCCAGCCTTGTGACGGTCGTTGCTGGAACAAGCCCAGCGAGTCGCGATCGCCGTACGCCAGGTTGCGCAGTCGCGACTCCTGCAACGCAGCCGCCAGCGCGACGGTGACCGCGTGATCGGGGAGACCGAGGCGTTTGCCGACGGCCGCGATCGTCGTCGAGTTGGCAGCCTGGTCGACGTCGAGCGTGTACGTCTCGGTGCCGTTCGCCACCCGGCACGACGGCGCGGGCGCGGCGTGGTGGCGCAGTGAGAGCGTGACGATCACCGCGGCCGCGAGCAACGCGACGGCAACGACCGCGGCGCCGATCCGACGCACCGTCGTCGTGACCGCCATCCGCCGAACCTACCCCGGCGTGTGAGCGACGAAGACGCGCCGTTCACGCGGCTGGAGGTGGTGACTCCCGAGTCGAGCGGGCCGACCAGGCGTAGGGCACGGCGAGGCGCAGGACGTCGACGCTCTGCGCGATCCGGCCGCCCCGGCGGTATTCCTCGATGGCCACCGCGAGGTCACGGCGAATCCACTCTCGCACTGGCCTCCACGCGATCGCGATCGCGACGACCGTCAACACCACGACCGCGGCCATGAGCACCACATCGGGCATCGAGGATCCCGACGGCTGCACGACGATCGAGAGCACCACCGAGGCAAAGATCGCGAAGCCCCGCTCGATGCGACGGCCGACGGCCGCGAGCACGACGATGCCCCACAGCACGTACCACGGAAGGACGATCGGTCCGAGCGCGACGACGAGCGCGAGCGCGTATCCGCACGCGCGCACCGTGCCGAGCTTGGGGGCGCGCCAGAGCAGGTACGCGACCCCGACGACGGTCGTCAGTGCGCCCGCGGTGCGGACGAGGTTGAGCACCTGGGTCTCGTGGCCGACGACGCCGGCTATGCAGTGCGCGAGGAAGGTCGTCGGCGTCAGCAGCGTGCGATTGGTGCCCGGGATACCGAGCGCGCCGATCCAGCCCCAACCCAGGTTGCACGACCACGACACGAGGCCGAACGCGAGTGTGCCCAACCCCGCGAGCCGGGCCAAGATCGGCAGCCGCCTTTCGGCCGGCGCGTTTCGCACCGCATCGAGGATGATGAACGCCGCAGGAAGGACAGCCGGGGCCTTGATCGTTGCCGCGAGCATGCACAGGAGCACTCCGAGCAGCGGCCGACCGCCGGAGGTGGCGACGGCGAGCCCGGCGACGATCAGGCCGATCATCAGCGCGTCGTTGTGACCGCCGCCGATGAAGTGGAACAAGACGAGCGGATTGCATACACCGAGCCAGACGGCCCGGGCCGGGTCCTTGCCCGCGGCCCTCGCCAACGCCGGCAGCGAGATCGCGATGAGGACGACGCCCGCGACTTCGAACAGCCGAAGGATCATGATGGCGCTCACGACGCTTCCGCCCGAGAGCCGGACGGCCGCGTTCGCGAGCCGCAGGAAGAGCGGTCCGTACGGCGAGGGGGTCGTCAGCCACGCGTGACTCACCGGCGCGAGGAACTTCGACGCGCCGAGCGCGGCCGGCCCGAACTGGTATGGACTGATGTGGCGCTTCACCATGAGTCCGTCGGCCGCGTAGCTGTAGAGGTCGCGGCTGAAGATGGGCGGACCGATCAAGAGCGGCGCGGCCCACACGCACGCGATGCGATTGAGCGGTCTCAGCGAGGCACCGCGGCGTAACAGCAGGCCGAGGACGAGCCACGCGCCGAGGACGAGCGTCAGCCCCACGGTCATCGCGATCGCGCCGAGCACGGTGGCCGCGGTGCCCTTCGGCGTGATCGCGAGGATCGTGCGCTCGACGAACGAACCGGTCGGGCCCGTCGGACCGACCGCGACACCCGCCACCGTGATCAGCACCATCCCGATCGCGCCGGCCAGACCGAGCGCTACCGTGATGCCGCGCGGCCACTGGTCGCCTTCGCGTTCGGGCGCGATTCGGGTCTCGCTGATTTGCGCCACCAAGCCAACATTATGGTGCACCGAGCCCTCGCCGGCCGGTCCGGGCAGCATTGCCGCGGCTCGGTGGGGCACGGCTGCGGCGCTGAGCGCCGGCGTGGGCCGATGTCAGCCGATCGAATCGGTCAGCGGGCGCGCGTCGTCCATCTTCGTGAAGGCGTCGGGTACCGGGTACTCACCGAGCACGAAGCTCAAGATCGCGGCGTGCTGGAGCTCGACCGGCTCGATCGTGGCCGCAGTCTTGATGCCGGCGGGGGCGGCGACGACGCTGATCGCCTCGAGATAGGTCGCGGCCGCGACGTTCTCCAGCTCCAGCGCGAGCCTCGCCAACCCGCCCACGTCTGTGACCTTGGCGAACGTGGGGTCGACGACGGCAGTCTTCACCGTCGTGTCGACGCCGGTCACGGTGGGCTTGTTCGCGCCGGCGAGGACCGCGTTCCAGGCCGCCGCGTGCTGCGTGTGATGCGATTTCGCGGTCTGCGCGAACGTGACTACTGCGGGCGGTACGGTGCCGAGCTTGCCGGCGGTTGCCGCGCTGATGCCGGCGCCGTACGTCTGTACCGCCAGGTTCTCGAGCGATGCCGCGAGCGCCACGACCGCGAGGTCTCCGGTGAGCTTGCCGCCACCCGTCGTAGGCGTCGCCGAGGTCGGCGTCGACGTGCTTCCGGTCGCCGGGGTCGACGACTTGCTGCTACTGCCGCACGCGGCGAGCGCCAGGCCTCCGAGCGCCACCCCCGCACCCATCAGGAAGCCGCGCCGGCTCGGCGACACCTTCGCAACGCCGGAACGCAGCTCGTGGTGGAGCTGGGTCCACTCGGCGAGCGCCTCCTTCATGACCGGGAGCGTCGATCGGTGCATCTCGTCGAGGTCGGCGGTCATCGACCGCAGGTCGTGCTCGCTGATCTCGATCGGCTCGTGACGGTCGGCGCTCACTTGACGGCTCCTTCGTCGGCGGGGCGGGCGTCGTCGTACGGATAGAAGCTGTCGGGGAAGCCGGCGCTGCCCGCGGCCGCCGGCAACTTGTCGAGCGGGGGCGGCAACGTGAGGTATTCGGGATGCCCGGCGCCGACGAGTGCCTTGACCGCGTTGAGGACTGCGACGTGCTGGGCTTCGACTCCCATGATGCTCGCGGTGGTGTTGCGCGCGTTCTTGTCGGACAGCGTCGTGACGAACGCGACATAGGTCTCCGCCGCGCCCATCTCGAGCGTGATCGCGAGCTCGACGAGCGCCCCGGGGCCCGTCAATCCCGGCTTGGCCTTGTTCACCACGCCGAGCAGTACCGGATCGGGTGCAGTCTGGGGCTTGCCTCCGAGGGCGCGCACCGCCGCGCTGAACGCCTGCATGTGATCGGTGTGCTGCTGCTTGGTCGTGGTCGCGAACGTCTGCACAACCTTCGGCAACGAGCTCACGAACGGCAGGTGCAACGCGGCCTCGTACGTCGCGATCGCGACGATCTCGATCGACGTCGCGGTCTGCAGCATCTGGACGTCGGTGGTCTGGTCGGCGAACGCAGGGCGCGCCA
>DATCCI010000403.1:0-2095 GCA_036511415.1 Acidimicrobiia bacterium | reverse complement strand
CCGGTCAGCCGAACCCGACCGTGGTACGTCCCGTTCGAACCCGGCCCCGAATCGCCGCCGTTGGTCGACGGCCAGCGACAGTGGGTTCGCGATTGTGGTGCGGTGTGGGCTGCCGACTCGCCGGCCGCGATGTTCGATGTCATCGAGTCCTTCGACGAGGCGCGCATTCCCCAACTCGTGCGCGAGTACCTGGGCGAGCCGGCCGCGCTGTCCGTCAACAAGTGCACGTTGCGACGCGTTCGTCCCGGCGCGGTCGGGGCGTGGCACCAGGACGGTTCGTTCCTCGGAGACGGAGTCCGCACGATCAGCGTGTGGGTGGCACTCTCGGAGTGCGGCGACGAGACGAGCTCGCCGGGACTGGGCATGGTCCCGAGGCGCGTCGATCACGTCCTGCCGACGAACATCGCCGGTACGGCCTCGGCGATCTCCGTCGGTCTGGCCGGGCTCACCGAGGCCCTTCACGGGTTGCGTCCGCTCCGCCCGACCTTCGCCGCGGGCGATGCCCTCTTGTTCGACGAGCTGTTCGTGCACTCCACGGGGGGCACGCCCGGCGTGACCACCGACCGCTACGCGCTCGAGTCGTGGTTCTTCGCGCCGTCGACGTTTCCGCCGTCCTACGTACCGATGGCGGTATAGCCGGCGCGTGCACGAGACGCCCGCCGACCTCGCAGCTCTGCAGCAGCTGCTCGACGTGTCCTACGTGCGTATCGGCGCACACATGCGCACGATCCATACGCCGGAGCGACGCGTCGCGGCATCGGATCTTGCGCGTGTGCTGCGCGGGGTGCGCGTGCTGGATCTCGCGACGGTCACCGCGAGGTGCGAGCCGCGCGTGAGTCCCGTCGACGGATTGTTCTTCCGTGGTCGCTTCTATTTCGGCTCCGGCCACCAGTCGACGCGCTTTCGGCACCTGAGGGCCCGTCCGCAGGTCAGCGCGTGCCACACGATCGGTGAGACGTTTGCGACGATCGTGCACGGCCACGCGGTCGAGGTCGACGTGCGCGCCCCCGACCAGCGCGACGTGCTCGCGTACCTGCGCGAGGTATATCCCGAGTGGGACGAGTGGTACGCGGGCGACACGCCGCCGTACGCCCGCATCGAGCCCGCGGCGATGTATGCCTACGCGTTCGAGCCGTCCGTGCTGGAGGGGCTCCGAGGAATATAGTTGCGGGCGCAAAGGTTGGCGCGGGCGTCCGAATACGAGTTGGCCGAAGACACGAGCCGAATACCAGGGAGAGAGCGTCATGCCTGCCGTCACACCCGTGGATCCGTCTGTGCTCCCCGTGCTCGAGGAGTCCGAAGCGGCACCCCGGCCGGTCCGATCCATCGTGACCGCGCAAACCTCGTTCGAGGGTGCAGGGTTCCCTGTGCACCGTCCGTTCCCGCAGCCGGGCGCCGATCTCGGCTCGACCGACCCCTTCCTCTTGCTCGACGAGATGGGCCCGATCCAGTACGGCCCGGGCGAGGCCAAGGGCGCGCCCGACCATCCGCACCGCGGGTTCGAGACCGTCACGTACCTGTTCGACGGCGAGATGGAGCATCGCGACTCGACCGGCGGTGGTGGCTTGCTGCGCGGCGGCGACACGCAATGGATGACCGCCGGCTCGGGACTCGTGCACTCCGAGACGCCGACGCAAGAGATGCTCCGTGACGGCGGGCTGATGCACGGCCTGCAACTCTGGGTCAACCTGCCGCGTGCCGACAAGCTCACCCCGCCGCGTTACCAAGATCTGGCCGGCGCCAAGCTCACACTCGCGCGCAGCGCGGACGGGCGGGCGTTGTTGCGTTTGATCGCGGGCGAGCTCGGCGGCCAAACGGGTCCGGGGAGCACCCACACGCCGATCGTCTACGCGCACGCGACGATCGCGGCGGGTGGGCGGCTCTCACTCGCCTGGCCCGGCGAATACAACGCGCTCGTGTACGTGGTGCGGGGCCGGGTGCGCGTGGGCGGTGAGGCGCGCACCGTCGGCGAACATCAGCTGGCCGTGCTCGGCCGCGAAGGCGAGGCCGTGGTGATCGAGGCCGACGAGCCGACCGACGTCTTGTTGCTCGGGGGTCGTCCGCTGCGTGAGCCCGTTGCGTGGTACGGACCGTT
>DATCCI010000402.1:0-4202 GCA_036511415.1 Acidimicrobiia bacterium | reverse complement strand
TGACGCTTCGTCGTCGGCGCCGAACGGCCGAGCCCAGCAGGGATCGGTAGATTGCACGTCGCCCCCGATGAAGGAGCGTCGCATGTCGGAAGCACCGGCCAAGCTGCTTTGGAACGGCAAGGAGATCGAGCTCCACGTGGTGCGTGGCACCGAGAACGAGTACGCCATCGACATCTCCAAGCTGCGCGCACAGACCGGCCTCATCACGCTCGACTACGGCTTCGTGAACACGGGCGCGACCGAGTCGGCGATCACGTTCGTCGACGGCGACCGCGGGATCCTGCGTTACCGCGGGTACGACATCGACGACCTCGCGGAGCAGGAGCATCCGTCGTTCCTCGAGACCGCGTGGCTGTTGATCTACGGCGAGCTCCCGACCGCCGCGGAACGGGCCGGCTTCAGCAGCCAGATCCGCCAGCACACGCTCGTCCACGAGGATGTGAAGCGCTTCTATTACGGCTTCCCCAAGGACGCGCACCCGATGGCGACGACCGCGTCGGTCGTGAACGCGCTCGCCACGTTCTACCAAGACTCCGAAGACCCGCACGATCCCGAGCAGGTCCAGCTCTCGATCGTGCGACTGATGGCGAAACTGCCGACGGTCGCGGCCTACTCGTACAAGCAGTCGATCGGGCAGCCCTTCCTGTACCCCGACAACTCGCTCGACCTCATCGAGAACTTCATCCGCATGATGTTCGCCGTACCGTCCGAGGCGTTCGAGGTGTCGCCCACGGTCGTACACGCGCTGAAGCAGCTGTTGATCCTGCATGCCGACCACGAGCAGAACTGCTCGACCTCGACGGTTCGTATCGTCGGCTCCGCCGAAGCGAACCTCTACGCGTCGATCGCGGCGGGAGTCGACGCGTTGTGGGGGCCGCTGCACGGCGGCGCGAACCAGGCGTGCGTCGAGATGCTCGAGAACATCCGCGACAACGGTGGCGACGTGCGCGAGGCGGTACGGCGGGCCAAAGATCCGCACGACGATTTCCGCCTCTCAGGCTTCGGCCACCGCGTGTACAAGAACTACGACCCTCGCGCCAAGATCCTGAAATCGACCGCGGAGCGCGTGCTCAACGAGCTGAAGTCGAAGGACGTGCTTTTCGACATCGCGCTCGAGCTCGAAGAGGTCGCGCTCACCGACGATTACTTCATCGACAAGAAGCTGTACCCCAACGTCGATTTCTACTCCGGGCTCATCTATCGCGCGATGGGCTTCCCCACCGACATGTTCCCCGTGCTCTTCGCGATCGGTCGCCTTCCCGGTTGGATCGCGCACTGGTGGGAGGGCAACGAGAACCCCAAGACGAAGATCGGTCGGCCGAGGCAGATCTACACCGGTCCGGTCGAGCGCAAGTACGTGCCGATCGATCAGCGCGTCTGAACTACGGTTCCGCGCGCCATGGATCTGCGCGCCACGCCCGCCGAAGCCGCACTGCGCGACGAAGTACGCGACTGGCTGCGCGCGAACCTCCCGTGGGAGTACGGAAAGGGCTTGCCGCCGCGCTTCGACGACCTCTCCGACGAGGTCGCGTTCGGTCGTACCTGGCAGGCGAAGCTCGCGAGCGGCCGGCTCGTCGGCGTTGCGTGGCCCGAGGAATACGGCGGCCGCGGTGGCGGCCCGGTCGAGCACTACATCGTCACCGAGGAGCTCGCGCGGGCGCGCGCCCCCGAGCTCGTCGGCCGCATCGGCGTGAACCTCGTGGGGCCGACACTGCTCGCGCACGGCACGTCCGAGCAGAAGGCGAGGTGGCTGGCGCGCATCCTCGACGCATCCGAGATCTGGTGCCAGCTGTTCAGCGAGCCCGGCGCGGGGAGCGACCTCACCTCGCTCACCACGCGGGCCGCGAAGGTCGACGGCGGATACGTGGTCAACGGTCAGAAGGTGTGGACGAGCTACGCGCAGTTCGCCGACTGGGGATGGTGTCTGGCGCGCACCGACCCGGGCGCCGCGAAGAGCAAGGGCATCTCCGCGCTCGTGATCGACATGCACGCGCCGGGCGTCGAAGTCCGGCCGCTGCGCCAGATCACCGACGAGTCCGAGTTCAACGAGGTGTTCTTCTCCGACGTGTTCGTGCCCGACGACCGGCTGGTCGGACCGCGGAACGAGGGGTGGCGCGTCGCGAACTCGACGCTCACGCACGAACGGGGCGTCAACCCCCGCCAGCTCGTCGCGCACGCGCAGCTCCTCGACGAGCTGTGGCGGCTCGGCCTCGAGCACGAGGCGCTCGACGATCCCCGACTCGCGGGCCGGCTGGCCCAGGCGTTCGTCGAAGTTCGCATCTTCCAACTGCACAACTGGCGGTCGATCTCCCGCACCGCAAAAGGCGCGGAGCCCGGCGCCGTCGGCAGCATCAACAAGCTCTGGTGGAGCGAGATGAGCAAGCGCCTGCACGACACAGCCATGGCGGTCGTGGGCCCGGCGCAGCCGCTCTGGCGGGGCGCCGAGGGCAATCCCGGCGACGGCGCCTGGCAACGTTCCTGGCTCTACTACCAGGCGAGCTCCATCTGGGCGGGCACCAACGAGATCCAGCGGACCGTGATCGGCGAACGCACGCTCGGATTGCCCCGGGAGAAGAGATGAACCGCGCCCGCACCTCGCTCCGTACTACGGGTATGCACCAACGCATCTTCACCCTCATCGCCGTCACCGCGCTCGCCCTCGGCCTCGCCGCCTGCGGGAGCAGCAGCAAGAGCTCCTCGCCCGCTGCGGCTTCGGGCACCGCCCAGATCACGATCGACTCCGGGTTCACGTTCCACGTGACGCCGGTGAAAGCCGGCTCGACGGTGACGGTCAAGAACGACGCGTCGGTTACGCACACCGTGACCCAGGACGGTGGCGGCTTCAACGTGTCGATCGACGCGGGGAAGACGGCGACGTTCACCGCCCCCGCAGCCGGCACGTACCCGTTCCACTGCAACATCCACAACTTCATGAAGGGCACGCTCACGGTCACGTAGTGCGCGCGCCGCGTCGGGAGTCACCCGTTCGCGGCACCGCCAGTCCGTCGTAACGCGCCGGTGACAGGCACTGGGTCAAGGTCGCCCGGCCTCATTCGAACTCCTCGATGAGGTTTCGCGCCCGTGTGTATCGCGAACCTCTGCGACACGCGCGATGACCGGAGAGACCCACATGCCGTCAGTACGTCGTGCGCTCGTGATGCTCGTGTCCGTGACTGCGGCGGTCGCAGGATTCGCGCCTCCGAGCGTCGCCGCGACCATCACCGCGCCTGACGCCGGCGCCCACAGCGCGGTGCAAACCAAGGTGGCGGCGCCTGATCCCGGCTACTGGACGGTGGCGAGGGACGGCGGGATCTTCTCGAGCGGCGGGGCCGCGTTCCACGGATCGACGGGCGGCTTCGCGCTCAACCGGCCGATCGTCGGCATGGCGTCGACCCCGTCCGGCAACGGCTACTGGCTGGTCGCGTCCGACGGCGGCATCTTCTCCTTCGGCGACGCCGCGTTCCACGGATCGACCGGATCCATCGCGCTCAACCGGCCGATCGTCGGCATGGCGGCAACGCGGTCGGGGAACGGCTACTGGTTCGCCGCCGCGGACGGTGGCGTCTTCGCTTTCGGTGATGCCCAATCCTTCGGCTCGAGCGGTTCGATGGATCTCAACCAGGTCGTGGTCGGCATCGCCGCCTCGACGCCGCCCCTTCCGGTAGTCCCTCCGGACCCCGCGACGAAACTGTCGTTCACCGCGCAGCCGAGCGACTCGACGGGTGGCGTGGCGTTCGCGACCCAGCCCGGGGTGACCGTGCAGGATGCTTCCGGCATCACGGCCGCTACCGACGCGAGCTCGGTGACGTTGACCATCACGACACCGGCCGGCGCACTTCTCCGCTGCACGAACACCACCTCCTCATCGGCGCTCGCCGGAATCGCGACGTTCAGCGGCTGCAACATCGATCGGGCCGGCACGTACACGCTGCACGCGTCCGACGGGACGTTGACACCTGCAACCAGCGACCCCGTGACCATCACCGTCGGGACGGCCGCACGGCTGGGCTTCACCGCGCAGCCGAGCGGTGGCGCCAGCAGCGTTGCCTTCGCGACGCAGCCTCACGTCGCGGTGCAAGACCTCGGCGGCAACACCATCACGACCACCAACACCGGCACCGTTACGTTGACCGTCACCCAACCGTCGAGTCCGGCCGGCGCGGCGCTGACGTGCACGAGCGCCGGTGTGGCCGTCGCCGCCG
>DATCCI010000401.1:0-4661 GCA_036511415.1 Acidimicrobiia bacterium | reverse complement strand
CCCAAGAAGCCGAACACCTCGCCCACCGCGACCTCGAGATCGATCCCGCGCACCGCCTCGACGTCGCCGTATCGCATGCGGAGGTCGCGGACCTCGATCGCGGGAGGACTCATCGAAGATCACGATCTGCTCGGGCTCGCGGCTCAGACGTTGAGCTCGCTCTTCGTGCGCCCCTTGCTCGACCACCAGTTGTCGGTGTGACCGAGCCGGAACCGTTCCGGCTTCTCACCGTCGGCGAGCGCGTCGGTCTCCAACCAGAGCCGCTTGAGGTGACGGATGCGCCCGGCCGCCCGGTCGTCTTCGTACGCATCGCGCGCGTGGAGCACGTGATAGTTGTTGACGAACTGCATGTCGCCGGGCTGCAGCGTCATCGACACGTGGAACTGGGGATCGGCGCACATCGCATCGACGCGGTCCATGGCCTCGCGGGCGGCCTCCGAGGGACGGGGCGCGTCGAGGTGGCGGCGCGTCGACTCGATGTACGGCCTTATGTACCGCACGAACAACCGGTCGTCCCGCCGGTTGAAGATGGGCATCGTGTACCACGGTTTCGCGTCCGGGGCCTGTTCGCCGCGCAGGTCGTAGGGGAACGGCGCGTAGAGCTCGGCCGCGAGCGCGGGGGCGGTGCGAACCAACTCGTTGTGGATCGTTACGACGTTGGCCACGACGCTCGCCCCGCCGCTCGCTCCCGCATCGAGACAGAAGAGCCCCACGAGGTCGGAACCGTCGGAATGGAACGGGAAGGCGATACCGCCGATCTCGTTGCCCCGTGACGTCGGGTCGGTCGGCGCGCGGCCCTGGTCGGTGACGTCGCCGAGGAGATGGCCTTTTGCGTTCTGAGGCCAGGGCCGTCCGAGGTGCACCCCGACGCCCCAGTAGATCGACGAGGCCCGCTCCTTGCCGTAGTGATCGACGGGTACGCCCCGTATGAGCACTACGCCGCGCCCGTCGATGAGGTCGTGCACGATGCGACGGAGCTCCGCGCCGAGCGTGGGAAGCGGGAACGAGTCGCGGGTGATGTCGAGCACATCGTCGCAACTCGCCTCGGCGTGCTGCAGCGCGCCGTCGAGCTCTTCGAGATGCGCGTCCGTGAGCTGGAAGACGTAGGTGTCGCCGAGCTCGTCACTGCGCCATTCACAGTCGGTTTCGAGCGGGGTGAGCTCGGATGCATTCATCGCGTTGCTCCGTTGATCGGTGCGGACTGCGGGCCGCGAACGAGGCGGCCCGGCAACGGGCCCCCCGCTTCGCCGTTCTCGTAGGTGATCTCGCCGGCCACCAATGTGGCGACATAGCCGTCGGCCGACTGCACGAGACGCTTGCCGCCGGCGGGCAGGTCGTGGACCATCTCGGGACGCCGTGCGGTGAGGCGTTCGAAGTCGATCACGTTGACGTCGGCTCGATAGCCGGGTGCAAGCACGCCCCGGTCGAGCAGACCGACGGTTCGGGCGGTAGCACTCGTATGCCGTTGCACCGCGAAGGGAAGGTCGAGCCGGCCACGGACCCGGTCGCGCGCCCAGAGGGTCAAGAGCGTCGTCGGGAAGCTCGCGTCGCAGATGGTGCCCACGTGGGCGCCACCGTCGGCGAGACCTATGACGGTGTTGGGATGCGCGAGCATCTCGCCGACGGCGTCGAGGTTGCCGTCGGCGTAGTTCAGGGACGGCAGGTACAAGAACGACCGCCCGCCGTCGCGCAACAACACGTCGTATGCCAAGTCGAGCGCACTGCGCCCCTCCCGTTCGGCGCGCGCGGCGATGCTCGACGTAGCCTCGGGCTCGTAATCGGGCGGATCGCCGAGCTCGTACATTCGTCGGAACGCGTGGATCAGCCGACCGCCGAGCTTGGAATCGTCGCGTTGCGACGCGTCCGCCGCGAGGACCCTCTCCTTGAAATGCGGGTCGGCCATGGCCGCTACCCGTTCGGAGAATGGCCAGTCGCCGATCTCGCGGTAGACGGGGTTCGTGAGCAGCGGGTGCAGTGTGCACTGCAGGCCGAGCACGAGACCGACCGCGCGCGGCGCCACTTGACCCGTCATCGCGATGCCGTCCGCGTTCGCGGCCGACAGCAGATCGAGCAGCCGGCGCCAGCCCTCGCCTCGCACCTGCACCAGCGAGAACGACAACGGCCGTCCCGACGTTTCGGCCATCCGCCGGAAGATCGCGAACTCGGCGTCGAGGTCGGCGAAGTCGGACACGACCTGCAGCACTCCCTCGCCCGTCTGGCCGATTGCTTGCGCGATCCCGATCAGCTCGTCGGCCTCCGCGGTGAGCGTCGGCGTGTACTCGCCTCTGCTGGTGCGGTGATTGAGCGTCCGCGACGTGGTGAACCCGAGAGCTCCGGCCTCGATCGCCCCGCGCGCGAGTCGAGCCATCGCGTCGATGTCGTGTGCGGTCGCCACTTCGCGTCTTGCACCGCGCTCCCCCATCACGTGCAATCGCAGCGCGCCGTGCGGCACTTGCACCGCGACGTCGACGTCGAACGGCCGGCTACCGAGCGAGTCCATGAACTCCGGGAACGACTGCCAGTTCCACTCGAGGCCTTCGTGCAAGACCGTGCCCGGAATGTCCTCCACACCTTCCATCAGCTCGATGAGCCGGTCGTGATCAGCGGGACGCACGGGGGCGAAGCCGACACCGCAGTTGCCCACCACCACGGTCGTGACTCCGTGCCAGGACGAAGGGATCATGCGCTCGCCCCACGACGCTTGCCCGTCGTAGTGACTATGGATGTCGACGAAGCCCGGCGTGACGAGAAGACCGTCGGCGTCGATCGTGCGCTCGGCGGCGCCGCCGACCCTGCCGACCTCGGTGACGAGGCCGTCGTCGATGGCGACATCGGCGGTACGCGCCGGTGCTCCGGTGCCGTCGACGACCGTGCCGCCGCGGATGACCAGCGCGTGGGTGCTCAATTCCGATCGCTCCGTTCTCGTACCGGTGATTCCTGCAATGCCGGGAGGAGCTC
Organism: Acidimicrobiia bacterium; assembly: GCA_036511415.1. Classification (GTDB taxonomy): domain Bacteria; phylum Actinomycetota; class Acidimicrobiia; order IMCC26256; family PALSA-610; genus PALSA-610. The sequence continues at coordinate 1,703 of DATCCI010000401.1, read as the reverse complement.
GCGGGTCAGCAACTCCTCGGAGGTACGCGCGTGCCCGCGGTCCGCCCGAAAGCTCGCGCCGGTGATGACGAACCGCTCGAGCCCGAGCTCGGCGAGGGCGCGCAAGCGTTGCACGCAGACGTCGGGCGGCCCGACGACGGCGAAGCGGTCGACGAATTCCGGCTTCAACGCACCGGTGTGAGCGGCGGCGTTGCTCAGATGTTCGTTGCTGTCGTAGCGGCGACCGACTTCGGCCACCACCTCGCGGTCGCCTTCGGTCAACCCCGCTCCGGTCGACCCGGGCATCGAGGAGAAGTGCGCGAACGCGGCGACGGCGCCGGCGATGAGATTGCGTGCGGCGTCGAGGTCGGGATGGCAGCCGACGTTCACGTACGCGCCGAACGAGATGTCGGCAGGGTCGCGCCCCGCGTCGCTCGCGGCTTTGCGCGCAAGGTCGATCGCCCACGACACACGATCGGGATCGGCGCCGACGGCGAGCGTGACGCGCTCGGCGATGCGCGCGGCGAATTCGATCATGCGTGGGCCCGACACCGCGACGTCGAGCGGAACCTTGGGCTGATGGCAGCGATCGAGCCAGTGCAACCGGCTCGCGTGACCGTTGCAGTCGATCGTCTCGTTGGCGAGGTACATCTGCAGATCGCTCACGGCGGCGACGAACGCGGCCACCGGCATCGGCTTCATCCCGAGATGGAACATGGCGGTGTCGCCGCGACCGATGCCGAGTACGAAGCGGCCCCCCGAGGTCTCCTGCACCGTCGCCGCGATGTTGGCCAGAGCAGCGGGATGGCGCGTGTACGCGTTGGTCACGCCCGTTGCGAACCGGAGCCGCTCGGTGGCGCTCGCGGCGAGCGCGACGGCCACGAACGGGTCGCCGACGAGATTCTGAGAGTCGGTGAACGTGATGCCGTCCCAACCCAGACCTTCGGCGCGCTCGGCCTGGGCGGTGACCGTCCCGATCTCCGGGATCCGCATCGTCCAGAGCTCCATGACCGGGCTCAGGCTGCGTGCCGGGTATCGGGAATTCCGTTCATCCAACCGACGGTACTCGCCAGGCTCACGCCCGTGCGTTGGGGGAGTTCAATGCAGGCAGACGGCTCGCAGCTTGCACGACGGCCGCGTTCGAGGCGTCGACGGTGAGCGGTCCGCCGGGGATGGGTGCGAGCCAGACGTGGAGCATCGGCTGGGTGACGTGGTTGGTCGAGCCCGCCGCGCATACTCCGTTGCGGGTCACACCGACGACTGCGCCGGTCGTGTTCGAGAAGCACAGGTTCGTGTGGATGTGCCACTCGGTCAGGCAGCCGCCGGGCATGGGAGGCATCTGCCCGACCTGGTCGAGCGAGAGCGTGTACATCGCGGCGACCAGGACGGCGCCGTGAGCGGTGTTCGCGTAGACCAGCGACTCGATCGCGTTCGGGTCGAGCGTGTTGGTGTCCTTCATGTCGGCGACCTTGGCGTAATGGACGACTGGGCGCCCTGACGGCGTGATCGGCACGTAGCCGTCTGCCTTGGCCACGGCCAAGCGCGTGTACTTGCTCGTGCCGGCCACCGTCGTGTTCACGAGCTGTACGGCGGCGTCTCGTTGTGACGTCGCCGGCGTGGTCGTGCAGCTCGGGGTCACCATCTGCATGCCGCCTTCCATCGCGCCCATCGCGACCGGCCACACGATCGGACCCGCGGGCGACGTGGTCGCCAACGAGAAGCTG
>DATCCI010000400.1:0-5243 GCA_036511415.1 Acidimicrobiia bacterium | reverse complement strand
TTGAACGCGCGGATCGAACAGGGCGGCACGAACGTATCCGGCGGCCAACGGCAGCGACTGTCGATCGCAAGGGCGCTCGTGCGCAAACCCGACATCTACGTGTTCGACGATTCCTTCTCGGCCCTCGATCTCGCGACCGATGCCCGGCTGCGCGCGGCCCTCGTTCCGTACACGCGCGACGCGGCAATGATCATCGTGGCGCAGCGGGTCTCGACCATCTCGTCCGCCGACAACATCTTGGTGCTCGAGGACGGGGTCGTCATCGGGCGCGGGACGCACGAAGAGCTCATCAAGGGCTGCCCCACGTACGCGGAGATCGTGCAGTCCCAGATCGGCGAGAAGAGCGCAGCCGCATGACGCTCATCGACGACCACGAAGAGCAGGAGAGCGAGGACCTCGATTTCGCCGCGCCCGAGACGCGCGCCGCGGGCCGGTGGAACTCGGCCGGCGTTCCCGGCGAGCGCTCGAAGGACTTCAAGAACGCGCTGCGCCGGCTGTTCCACATGCTCGGGCCGATGAAGGTGGTGCTCGGCATCGTCTTGGTCGTCGCGGTCGCCAGCGCCACGCTCAACGTGTTCGGGCCGCGTGTGCTCGGGCACGGCACCGACCTCATCATCAACGGCGTCAAGCATCACCACATGAACTTCGGCGCCTTGCATCACGTGCTGTTCCAGGCGGTGGGGCTGTACGCGGCGTCGTCGCTCCTGTCGATCGTTGCGAGCTACATGCTGGCGGGGGTCATACAGCGACTGATGTTCAAGCTCCGCTCCGACGTCGAGACGAAGGTCAACACGCTGCCGTTGAGCTACATCGACAAGCAGTCGCGGGGCGATCTCCTCAGCCGCGTGACCAACGACATCGACAACGTCGCGCAGAGCTTGCAGCAGACGCTGAGTCAGATGCTCACGTCGGTGCTGCTGCTCATCGGTTGTGCGGTGATGATGTTGACCATCTCGCCGCTGCTCGCGGTGGTCGCGCTCACGACCGTGCCGGTCTCGGTCTTCGGGATGCGCGCGGTCGCGCGTCGCTCCCGCCCCAAGTTCATCTCACAGTGGAAGAGCACCGGACTTCTCAACTCCCAGATCGAGGAGACGTTCACGGGCCACGCGGTCGTGAAGGCGTTCGGGCGCCAACGCGAGGTCGAGCAAAGGTTCCGCGACACGAACGACGAGCTCTACGAATCTTCGTTCGGTGCCCAGTTCATGTCGAGCCTGATGCAGCCGCTCACGATGTTCATGGGCAACCTCCAGTACGTGCTCGTCGCCGTGGTCGGCGGTCTGCGCGTGGCGAGCGGCGCCATCACGATCGGCGACATCCAGGCCTTCATCCAGTACTCGCGCCAGTTCTCGATGCCGCTCACCCAGGTCGCCTCGATGATGAACGTCTTCCAGTCGGGTATCGCCTCGTTCGAGCGGGTGATCGAGTTCCTCGACGCCGAGGAGCAAAGCCCCGACGCGCCCGCCAGCCCCGATCCGCCACCGACACGGGGGCGGGTCGAGTTCCGCGACGTCACGTTCTCCTACGACCCGAACCGGCCGCTGATCGAGTCGCTGTCACTCACCGCCGAACCCGGCCAGACCATTGCGATCGTCGGGCCGACCGGCGCGGGCAAGACGACGCTCGTCAACCTCATCATGCGCTTTTACGAGCTGAACGACGGCGTCATCACGCTCGATGGGCGAGACGTCTCGTCGATCCCCCGCGCGGAGCTGCGATCGAAGATCGGCATGGTGCTCCAGGACACGTGGCTGTTCGGCGGCACCATTCACGACAACATCGCGTACGGAAACCCCGACGCCACCGAGGAGCAGATCCTCGAGGCGGCGCGCGCGACCTACGTCGACCGTTTCGTGCACTCCCTCACCGACGGGTACGGCACGCTCATCAACGAAGAGGCCGACAACGTGAGCGCCGGCCAAAAGCAACTGCTCACCATTGCCCGGGCGTTCCTCGCCGACCCGGCCATTCTGATCCTCGACGAAGCCACCAGCTCCGTCGACACCCGCACCGAGGTGCTCATCCAGGAGGCGATGAACGCCCTGCGCAAGGACCGCACCAGCTTCGTGATCGCCCACCGGTTGTCGACCATTCGCGGCGCCGACAACATCTTGGTGATGGAAGACGGGCGCATCGTCGAACAGGGGTCGCACACGGCTCTGCTCAGTCGCGACGGCCCCTACTCCAGGCTCTACAACTCGCAGTTCGTGGCGCCCGTCGTCGACGTCGACCAGGCCTGAACGACCGACGACTCAACCGAAGATGCGACCGGCGTGCGTGAGCGCGCAGACGTCCATCGTCAGCGCGATCGAGATGTGCAGGGCGGCGCCCCACCACACCGATCGCGTCTTCAGGCTCAAGGTCCCGAGCACGATGCCCCCGACGATCGCAGCGAGCGCCTCGGGCATCGGCTTGCCGTAGTGCAACATGTTGTACGGCAGCGCCATCGCGAAGATCGCGGCCCAGCCCAGGCGCGGCGCGAGCCCGTGCAGGAGAAAGCCGCGGAAGAAGAACTCGAGCGCGCAGAACTGCAACCAGTAGAGCAACCACCACGCGTACAGATACGGCCAGAGGGAGTGACCGGCCGCGGGATGGAAGAACGGATACCGGTCCTGGAACGAAGCCGTGAACGACGCCGCGACGATCAAGGGCGCGGCCACTGCGTACAAGACCGCGTACGTGCGGAGGTGCGGCAAGATCCCGCGCACGCGCAGCCCGTAGTCGCGCACGTGCTCGCGCAACACGAACCGGATCACGAGCAGCGGCGGGATCACGTACGACGAGATCACGACGACGGCCCAGAACGCGAGCTGGTTCCAGTCGCGATGCGTCGACACGAGCATCCCCTCGTGCAGCCGGGCCGCGAGGCTCGGCAGGCCGACGGAGCGCAGGATCGTCTCGAGCCACTGGGGCGAGCTGCCGTCGGAGAGGAAATTCCCACAGGTGAGCGCGACCGCAGCGGTCACGAAGACCAGCACCATCTTGCGGTCGGTCGCACGCGTCGTCGCGGCGCGTGCGTCCGCGGCGGCGCGCACGTCCGTGACATACGTGCGCCAGGGCCCCCGGAGCCACGGTGCGCGCCCGGCCCGCCCCGCCTCCGCGCCGGATGCGGCGCGGGCACCGTCACCCGGAGCGACCGCAGTCAGGGTCGGCGCGGCCGGTTGGTCCACCCGCCCTCCTCCGTCGGGAACCACCCGCCCGCGGCGAACGTACCGCCGTCGACGTGCACCGTCGTTCCCGTCACGAAGCCGGAGAGCTCCGACGCGAGGAACACCGCGACCCCGGCGACGTCGGAAGGCTGCCCGAACCGGCCGAGCGGCACCCACGTCGGGATCAGATGCCGGTCGTCGGCTCCGACCCACCTCCCGTACGGCACCTGCAACGTCTCGGTCACATCGGGGGCGATGGCGTTCACCCGCACACCATGACGCGCGTACTCGACCGCGAGCGAACGCGTGAAGCCGGTTATCGCCGCCTTGAACGCGGAGTAGACGGCACGCGTCGGGATCGCGCGGAACGCCTCGATAGTCGAGACGTTCACGATGCTGCCGCCGTCGCCCTGCTCGACCAGGAGCGGCAGCACCGAACGCGAGCACGCGAACACGTGCCCGAGGTTCACGCGGTACAACGCGTCCCATTCGTCGTCGGTCTGGTCGTGGAAGGCGACGCGACGGCCGCCGAAATGACCCACGTTGTTGACGAGCACGTCGACGCGTCCGAAGTTGTCGCGCGCGGCGGTGACGAGTGCCTCGGACGTGTCGGGCTCGCGCACGTCGCAGACCACGCCGACGACGGGTTCGCCCAGCGCGGCCTGCGTCTCGCGGGCCCGGTCGACGTCGACCTCGGCGAACACGACCGATGCACCCTCGCCGACGAAGCGCTCGACGATGCCGCGCCCGATCCCGCCGCCCCCGCCCGTGACGATCGCGACCTTGCCCTCGAGCACGGGGCGGCAGCCTAAGGCCACCGCCCCGGAGGTGCTCGGGGGTGGGGATACGGCCGGATCAGGTGAGCGCGATGGCGAGGACCTCGCGCACGTCCCGGACCGGGTGCACGTTGAGCAGGTCACGGATCTGCTCGGGCACGTCGTCGAGATCGGGCTCGTTGTCGATCGGGATCACGACGTCGGTGAGTCCGGCCCGGTGCGCCGCCAGCAGCTTCTGCTTCAGCCCACCGATCGGCAGCACCCGACCCTGCAACGTGACCTCGCCGGTCATGCCGACGTTCGGCTTCACCGGGCGTCCGGTCACCAGCGACGCGAGAGCCGTGGTCATCGTGATGCCGGCCGAAGGACCGTCCTTCGGGATCGCGCCCGACGGCACGTGCAGGTGGAACTTGCGGTGCTCGAACGCACCCGGCAACACGCCGAGCTCGTCCGCATTCGAACGAACGAACGAGAGCGCGATCTGCGCCGACTCCGTCATGACGTCGCCGAGCTGACCGGTCACTTGCAGACCCGGCTCACCGTCCATGGCGGTCACCTCGATGGTCAGCACGTCGCCACCGGCACCGGTCACGGCCAGGCCGGTTGCGAGGCCCGGGATCGCGGCGCGTTCGGCGTCGTCGTGACGGAACCGCGCCCGGCCCAGGTACTCGGCCAGCGCGGGCTCGTCGACCACGATGCTCGTCGCTTCCTCTTCGGGGTCACGGTTTCCGGAGATCTTGCGCACCGTCTTGCGCGCAATCTTGCCGATTTGGCGCTCGAGTCCGCGCACACCGGCCTCACGCGTCCATCCGTCGACGAGTGCGTGGAAGGCGGCATCGGTGATGTCGAGCTCGTCTTCACGCAACCCGGCCTTCGAACGTTGGCGCGGGAACAGGTAGTGCTTGGCGATGGCGACCTTCTCGTCTTCGGTGTAGCCGTCGAGCGTGACGACCTCCATACGGTCGAGCAGCGGACCCGGAATCGTGTCGAGCTGGTTCGCGGTCGCGAGGAACAACACGTCCGACAGGTCGAGATCCAGTTCGAGGAAGTGATCGCGGAACGTGTGGTTCTGCGCCGGGTCGAGCACCTCCAGCAACGCGCTGGCGGGGTCGCCCGACCAACCACCGGCCTGCAGCTTGTCGATCTCGTCGATCAGCACGACGGGGTTCATCGACTTCGCCTCGGTCAGCGCCCGGACGATGCGGCCGGGACGCGAACCCACATAGGTGCGACGGTGGCCACGAATCTCCGCCTCGTCGCGCACGCCGCCGACGGAAATCCGATAGAACTCTCTCCCGATGGACTTGCCGATCGCTTCGCC
>DATCCI010000399.1:0-2527 GCA_036511415.1 Acidimicrobiia bacterium | reverse complement strand
TCGGGGTTGTAGAGCATCTCGTTGACGAACGTGTCGCCGATCGTGGCGCTGATCACGTTCAGGTCGATGTTCGAGATCGCGCGGCGCAGGCCCTTGGCTGCGTTGTTCATCAGCATGCTCAGGCCCGTCGCGGTGTCGGCGCTGCCGCCCGCGCGCTCGTTGCCGTAGGTGTAGCGCGGGATGCCGGTGGCGTCATCGGCGCGGACTTCCCACTTCTCGTAGGTCGCCATCAACGCTGCGCTGCGATCGTCGGCCTGCCAGAAGCCCATGCCTGGGTTCACGCCCTGGGTCGGATCGCTCTTAAGCTGCCAGACCTTCCACGGGAACAACTCGAGCGTGTTCTCGCCGTCAGCGAACCGGTCGGCATGGACCCAGACCATCGGCCCGCTTGCCATGCTCAGGTTGTCGGCCAACGCACAGGCGATGGAGTCGCACATCTTCTGGCTGGTGCTGCACAGGTCAGGGATCGAGCGGCCCCAGAACGCGCCGGGCACCTCGTCGTAGCAGGCCTTGCGATAGGGCCGTTGGCCTATCGGGTTCACGTTCAGCGCCGCGTAGAGCACGTACTTGCCGCACAACAGCACGTTGCATTCGTAGTCCTTCGTATCCTCGATCTGCTCCTTGTCGACCGTCGTGACGCCCCAGGTCATCAGCTTCCAGCCGGGCACGTTGCCCCAGAAGCTGAGAGCGTCGATCACGCCCGGTGGCGAGAGCCACATGTACAGCGACTCTTGCTCGAGCCGTTGCCGCTCGGCCTCGGTCCACAACCATCCTTCGAGGTGACCGTTCGAGTAGTCGACGAGCGCCTTGTCGATCTCGTCGTCCTTGTAGTCGGGCAACCCCTTCAGAGCGTGCAGTTCATCACGCTGGAAGCGAATTCGTTCGATCAGGTCGCCGGTCTGTGGGTTTCTTGCACTGGGCGCCGGATAGATGTCGAACGGGCTGACGCGCTCCCAACTCTGCGCCGGGTTGTCGCTCACCAATGGCTTGAAGCCGGCGCCCCACTCGAGCATCTTGTGCCGCTTGTAGATCGGCCCTTTCAGGACCGCGGCTGGGTAGGTCACGAAGTCCTCGACGAAGCCGTCCATCGCGCCTTCGTAGCCGCCTTGGTCGAGTCGCTCGGCGATGTGCTTCTCCATGCGCGCGGCACGCTTGGCTGCCTCTTTCACGAGCGCATGCTCGGTCTCGTCGCGCAGCTTGTCACCGATCTGCACCGCGAGCTGGCGAAACTCGTCCTTGCTCATCGTGCCGCCACCGGCTTGCCCGATCTGCTGCATCGCCTGATTCGCGCCTTGCAGTGCTTTGCCGATGATGCCCTTCTTGATGGACATCGGCAGGTCGGGGATCGGATCGGGGTCGACACCCCACGGCTGCTCGCCCACCGGCAGCACGATCTCGCGAATCCACGCACTCGCGGCGCGGCACTTCGTCTCGGTCAAGTCTGCCTTGACGATATTCATGCCGCCGTTGGAGAGCTGTATCGAAGCAATCGCGGCCGGCGAGTACAAGCCGCGTCGCTCGCGCAGACACGACAGCAGCTTCATGTCGATCTTCTGCTTCGCCAACTTGTTGCGGCCCCAGGCCGCGCGCACGTGACCTGCGAGTGCTGTCAGCGCGCGGTCATCATCGACGGTCTGCGCTTCAGGAGGTTTCTCGGCATCACGCTGGAGCAGTTGCTGCAGACCGAGCGCGCGAACGAGTGGGTTCTTGCCGTTGCTCGGTGTCGGCGAGGGTGTCACGCCGGGCGGCGGACCGCTGGGGCCTGTCTGAGCGGCGGAGGCTGGAACCATGCGGATAGATCACCGTAGTGGGCGCATGGCAGGAGCCGCTTGCTGGCGCGCAGTGTAGCGTGTGTCTGTTGAAAACGACAACGCCCCGGATGAGTGGGGCGTTGAAGGGTGGCGAACCACCGAAGCTCCGGTATCTCGTTGGCCTAGGCCGCTGGTCCCCGGAACTACACGCGATCTTACTTCCGAATGGTGCCGTCCTTGTTGTGCAGCGATCCATCGGCGGCGACATAGCTGCCGTCCGGGTTGGCGTGGCGCGGTTGCGTGGGCTGCGCGGCGGGCTGCGTGGACTGCTGCGGATTGCGCGGCGTGCCATCCGGGTTGCGCGGGGCATCGTTGGGCGCAGCAGGGTTGCGCGTGGCATTGCCGGACGGGTCGTTGCCGGGTCTGCCATCGGGGTTGTGCGTGGCATTGCCGGGTGCGGCAGGGTTGCTGTGCATCGACCCATCAGGATTGTGCGCAGGGCTGCCGGCTACGGCACCGCCGCTGTACGTGCCATCGGGGTTGCGCGTCGCGTTGCTGATCGAGCCGTCCGGGTTGCGCACACCACCGGGAGCGACCGTGCGACCGTCCGTGGTGTGAACGCCATCGGGGCCGAGGTTGCCGAACTTCGGGTCTTGGTTCAGCAGACCGGGCGAGCTGGCCGGGTTCCGGGTGATCGCTCCTTGACGCGGATGACCCGCGTCGTGAGGTGCGTGGTACTGGCGTCCCGTGGGATTCGTGTTGGCGGGATCAGTGCG
>DATCCI010000398.1:0-12359 GCA_036511415.1 Acidimicrobiia bacterium | reverse complement strand
GAGGGCGAGCGGGTCGTCCTGCGCGCCGGCGCGCTCCGCGATGGCTGCGAGGCATCCCTCGCCCGCACCTACGTGATCGGCTCGCCCTCGGTCGAACGACCGGCGCCGGCGGGTTGGGACGAGCTGGTCGCGGCGTGTGTTGCGGGCGCGACGACGGGCGCGCTCCGCCGGCGGGGTGCCACAGTGCACGGCGCCGGCCGCGGCGTCGAGGCCTGGCCCGACGACCTGGTCCTGGTTCCCGGGCTCACGGCCGCGATCGAGTATCGCGACGACGCCGGCGTCCGCCAGGACGTCGTCCGGGTCACCGACGCCGCACCCGTACTCGTCACCAACCCCTGATCACCCCAACCAATTCGGCACCAACAGATGGGCGCGAAACCGGTCGCCAGGGCCCACTTTTGCTCCCAACAGATGGGCGCGAAACCGGTCGCCAGGGCCCACTGTTGCTCCCAACAGTTGGGGCACCCCGGGGTTTCGGACCGGGGTTCAGGGTTGGATCTGGCGGCGGCCGCGCTCGACGATCTTCATGCGGCGGGACTCGATGCTCGCGGGGTCGAAGCCGGGGCCTTCCCACTCTCGGCTGACGCGGGCCTCTATCTCCCAGCCCTCGCCGACCGTGGTGGCGGTCACCTCGCCGTACGTACGCAGCATGCGGCGCACGCCCAGCTGGTCGTTCGAGACGATGTCGGCCGCGAGGCTCCGGCAGTACGGCAGCAACTGCTCGTGGGGAACGACCTCGTTCACGAGTGACCACTCGTACGCCGTCTGCGCGTCGAGGTAGTTGCCGGTGACGCTCATCTGCTTGGCGCGGGCAACGCCGATGCGCTGCGCGAGCAGCACCGTGAGACCCCAGCCGGGCATCACGCCGACTCGCGCGTGAGTGTCGGCGAACCGGGCCCGATCCGAGGCGATGATGAAGTCGCAGTTGAGCGCGACCTCGAAACCGCCGGTCACCGCGACGCCGTTGACCGCGCCGATCAACGGCTTGGTGTGGGGCGGGAGCGCGCCGCGGAACGAGTCGCGGCTCTCCGCGACCCCGCCGAAGCTCTCGCCTTGCCGCACCTGGCCCGCGCCGAATTCCTTCAGGTCGACACCCGCGGAGAACGCGGGATCGGCGCCGGTCAGGATCATTACGTCGACGTCGTCGTCGCCGTCACAGCGCGTGATCGCGGCCGGCAGCTCGCGCCGGACGTCACGATTCAGTGCGTTCCGCTGTTCGGGGCGGTTCAGGGTGATGACCGCGACTCGTTCCGCGATGTCGACGCGGACGACGTCGCTCATCACGCAGTCCGGTAGTCGAAGGCGACCTTGATCGCACCGGAGTCGTCCTGAGTGGCGAGCGCGGTGAAGGCGTCGCGCCAGCTCTCGAGCGCAAAGGTGTGCGTGAGCATCCCCGTGAGATCGATCCGGCCCGACGACACGAGGTCGAGGTAGTGCCGGATGCCGTGCTTGCGCACACCCTCGACCTCCTCGAACCCGAACGCGTTCGAGCCGACCATGGAGATCTCCTTGAAGTAGAGCGGCGTGTCCTCCCACCACGTCGGACCGTGCACGCCGGCTTTGACCAGCGTGCCCCGCGCCCTGAGCACACGAGTTGCGACCTCGAAGGTCTCCTGTTTTCCGACGGTGTCGTACACGACGTCGATGAAACCGGGAAAGGCCATCGGCAGGCCGTCGCTTGCGCGCAGCACTCCCGCCGACCACGACGCCGCCTCTTCGATGACCTGCGACGCAGGTGAGTGTCCGATCACCTTCGCGCCGAGCTTTCGGGCCAACGCGGCCTGCGCCTCGAAGCGTGCGACGACGAGCACTTCGACGTCGGGATACAGCGCGCGCAGGATCGCGGTCGCGCAGGTTCCGAGTGCGCCGGCGCCGTACACCATCACCTTGCCCCCAGGAGTCGGAGGGTGACGCGTGACCGAATGCAGCGAGACCGCGAACGGGTCGGCGAACACCGCGAGCTCGTCGGAGACGTTGTCGGGAACCTTGAAGAGCTGCGAGTCGTGAGCCGACATCACCTGTGCGTATCCACCGTTGACGTCACGCGCAGTGCCGATGTGAATGCCGGGTGGGATCGGTCCGACGTCGAAGGAATAGCAGAGGCTGAAGTCGCCGACCTCGCACGCCGGGCACATCGGCGACACACCGCGCGGGCCGCACGAAAGCCACGGGTTCAGCACAACGCGATCGCCCGGCTGCAACCCTTCGGCTTCGGGGCCGACCGCGACGACGTCGGCGACGACCTCGTGACCGAGCACCTGCGGCAGCGAGAAGAACCCCTTCATGGGGTTGTCGGGCGAGCGCACTTCGCCCCAGTCCATGAACACCTGTTTCGAGTCCGACCCGCATATCCCCGTGAGGCGCGGGCGCGTCACGACCCAATCGGGCAGGAAGAATCCGGGCTCGTCCATGTCGACGAGCTTCATCGGAGTGTGCGCGAGGCTGCGCAGCAGGGGGTTTTCGGTCTCGGGCTCCGGGACGGTTTCGGGCTTCACGCCGTACAACAAGGCTTTCATGGCGCGGACGGTACACGCCCCGACATCACATCGTCATGCTCGAGGATCGTCACTCGGAGGCGAGTCGGGCCTCGAGTCGCGCGGCCACCTCGCGATACCGGCTCACCGGAATGAGGTGCACGCCGTCGAACGCGCCGGACGCACGAACACCGGCGACGAGGTCGCACGCCAACTCCACGCCGGCCGACGGATCGCGTTCGATCGCGCGCAGCCAGATGTCGGGCACTGCGAGCTGTGGGATGTCTGCCGTGACCTTGCGCGCCATCGCCGCGCTCGGGACGACCATGACACCCGCGTAGACCGGACCGTCGAAATCGATGCCCGCCCGCCACTCGAGCAGCTCGTCGAGCGAGAAGCGCACCTGTGCGAACAAGAAGTCGGCCTCGCGCTTCCACGCCGGCAGCTTGCCGGTGCCGGCCGCGACGCCGGCGCGAAACGGGCGCCCGCCCGCGTAATCATGGGTCTGCGGGAAGGTGCGCAGCTCGCGCATCATCGACTGCACGTTGAGCTGCCCGGTGCGCGCGCCCAGGGTCGGGCGATCGCCGTACACGAAGAGAAACTGATCGACCCCGTACGCCGCCGCGGTCAGGAGGTCGCGGCGGAACCCGAGCAGGTTGCGGTCGCGCGCGTTGAGACAGGCGATCGACCGACCGCCCATGAGCTCGACCTCGTGTGCGACGGCAACGCTGGAGACCGTCGCGCGCCCGATGTGATTGTCGGGGACCAGGAACGCGGACGCAACCTTGCTCAGCACGCCGATCTGGTGCCGCACGTGCATGAGGTCGGGGCGAGTGGGCGGCTCCACTTCGCACACGATGTCGAACGGTTTCCTCGTCGCCGCCACGATCAATCAGCTCGGTCGCGCGCCGCTCGTTTCGCGTCGCGGGCGGTGCCGATCAGCAGTGCGAGCCCGAACAAGCCGACGATCACGCCGATCACCGTCCAAACGACGTCGCCGGTCATGAACGAGCCGCCGAGCGCGCCGGAGCCCTGCGCGATCCACACTCCGCCGACCGCGAGCATCACGATCGCGACGATCCTCCGAGCCCACATCAGATCGTGAACGCCATGTTGTCGACGATGCGGTCGCCGAGCTGGATATCACCTTCGACGCGTACGACACCATGAGCGCGAGCGTGCGCACCGGTCCAACGACCTCCGGCCAGCCGGGAGAACGTGCGCCGATCGGTCGTGATGCGAACCGACGGTTCGGACGGCGCGTCGTCGAGCAACACCGCACGACCCTCGGGCGGCACGGAGATCGCGGCCGTGATCTCCGGCGTCCCGGCGACTGTGAACACCACGGAAGTCCCGGGCGGGGCACCGGCCTTCTTACCGACGATGTAGCCGAGACCCTTCGTCGGGATGCGAGCGAGCGAGAGGTCGGCCACGGCGCCCTCCAAGAAGCCCGGACGACCGATCGCCTCGCGGATGTCTTGGTCGTGGTACCAACAATCGAAGACGCGGATCGCCATGAACTGGCGGTACGGACCCGGGCCTTCGGGCGTGAACCCCTCGGCATCCCATTGCTCCGCGGTCAGCGCACGCAACGTGTCGAGGCGGCGCCCCGTGACCGCACGGAACTCGTCGAGGAGTTTCGGTCCGTCCCAGCCGCGATATGTCGCGATCCAGTGCTCGTTCGCCTTGCCGATGTCGTTGCGCACGTGCGGAGCGCTCGCGGCCGCGTCGGAACTCGATGGTTGTTCGCCCGCCAACATGCGCTCGGTACCGATCATGTGCGCGACGTTGTCGAACACCGACCAGCCCGGGCACTCGGTCGGCAGGATCCATTGGTCGGCGGTGAGGCCCTCGCACAGGTCGGCGACGTCGGTCCACACCTCTTCCAGGCGGAGTACCAGGGGCTCGGTCATGCGCGCACGGTAGCGCCCTCATGCCACTCGTTGTGCGGCGCAGACCGGATCGGGGAGACTCGGCGCGTGCCCGAGTCGCTGACCTTCTACTTCGACCCCATGTGCCCGTACGCCTACCAGACGTCGCTCTGGATCCGGGAGGTTCGGCGCCGGCGCGACCTCGACATCACGTGGCGGTTCTTCTCGCTCGAAGAGGTCAACCTCGTGGCGGGCAAGCGGCACCCGTGGGAACGTCCCTGGTCGTACGGGTTCGGGCAGATGCGAGTCGGCGCGCTGATCCGGCGCGATCTCGGCAACGACGCGCTCGATCGCTGGTACGCGGCGGTCGGCAACGCCTTCTTCTTCGACGGTCTGAAGACGCACGTTCCCGCGGTGCACGCGGGCGTCATCGCCGACGCCGGGTTCGACGCGTCGTTCGTCGACCGCGCGGTCGCGGACGACTCCACCCTCACCGAAGTCCGGGAGGAGCATCAGGACGCGGTCGCCCGCTACGGCGCGCACGGGGTACCGACACTCGTTCTCGAGCACGGGTACGCGGTGTACGGTCCGGTCGTTGTGCCGGCGCCCACCGGCGACGACGCGGTCGCACTCTGGGAGCTCGTCGGCTCGATGCAACGCTTCCCGCAGTTGTACGAGCTGCGCCATCCGAAGACGGCGGGCGACCTCACGAACGTCGCCGAGAATTTCCGCACGTATCTCACTACCCGCGACTGGCAAACCGTCGAGAATCCGGCGCCGTAGGCGTCAGGAATCGTCGCGGGGTGGCGCGACCGCGACGACTCGTTCCAACCCCTCCGGACACACCTTCGAGCCACCGCCGTCGCGCGAAGCGGCTCGCACGCCTTGACCGGGAACGACGAGACACGCGTCGGCGGCGAGGAACGCGAGCGTCTCGGCGGCGGGAGTCACCGCGACGAGCTTGCCCCGCGCCTTGTCGATCTTCGCGGCCTTGAGACCCGAGCCGCCTCGTGTCTGCACCGGGAACTCGTCGACTTCGGTGCGCTTCGCGAATCCCTGCTCGGTCGCGATCACGACGAGCTCGCCGTCGGCGGCCGCGCACGCGCCGATCACGCGGTCGTCGCCTTTCACCCGAATGCCCCGGATACCGCCGGCCGAACGGCCGACCGGCCGAACGTCGTCCTCCGAGAACCGGATGCCTTGGCCGTCGGCGGTCACCAACAACAGCTCGTAGTCATCCCAACCCGGGAACACTGCGACGACCCGATCGTCGCCGGCCAGCTTCATCGCGACGATGCCGTTCTGGCGACCGGACGCTTCGGCGAACTCACTCAGCGCGGTGCGCTTCACCCCGCCGCTCGCGGTCGCGAACACGAGGTTCGGGTGCTCGTCGTGCATCCGCGCGTCGAGCACGGCGACCACCTTTTCGCCGTCGCCGAACTGGAACAGGTTCTGCGCGGCGCTCAGTTTCTCCTTCGGCAGCTCGTGAACCGTCGCGCGGTACGCGCGCGCCCGATCGGTGAAGAAGAGCACGCCCGCGAGCGCCGTCGTGTCGATCGTCTGCGCGACCGCGTCGCGATCGCCCGGGTTCGCGACCAGCGATTTGCGCGTACGCTCGGGCACGGCCCGCACGTAGCCGCGTGCGGTCACGGTGACGACGTAGGGCTCGTCCTCGACGAGCGACACGACGTCGAGCGTGCCCATGTCGTCGCTCGCGATCTGGGTGCGCCGGGGGGCCTTGTGCGCGTCGCGGACCGCGACGAGCTCCTCGCGGATGACACCCATCAGAACCGAGCGCTGGGCCAGGATCGCGTTCAGCTGCTTGACCGTTGCGTCGAGCTCCTTGCGTTCCTTTTCGAGCTCCTCCCGACCGAGCCGCGTGAGCCGGCCGAGCGGCATGTCGAGGATGTGGTTCGCCTGGATCTCCGAGAACCCGAACGGCTTGTCCATGAGCGCGGTCCGCGCCGCGCCCCGGTCCAACGACTCCCGGATCGCCTTCACGATGGCGTCGATCATGTCGAGCGCCTTGACCAGGCCCTCGACGATGTGCAGCCGGTCGAGGGCCTTCTGCAAGCGGAACTGGGTGCGGCGCGTGACGACGACCACCTGATGGTCGAGCCAGTGCTGCAGCGCGTCTTGGAGCGTGACCGTTCGAGGCACGTCGTCGACCAGCGCAACCATGTTCACGGGGAAGGTGGTCTGGGCGGCGGTGTGCTTGAAGAGGTTGTTCAACACGATCTGCGGGTTGGTGTCGGGACGAAGCTCGATGACGAGGCGGGTCTTGCCCTGGCCCGACTCGTTGCGGATGTCGCGCACGCCGTCGACCTTTCCGGCGAGCACGAGCTCGGTCAGCTTTCCGGAGATCGCGTCGACACTGGTCTGGAACGGCACCTCGGTAAGCACGATCGCCTGCCCGCCGCGGCGCGGAAGGTCCTCGATCTCGTGGACGGCGCGCACCCGAACGGTCCCACGTCCGGTGCGGAATGCATCCTTGATCCCGTCGTCGCCCATGATCAGGCCTCCGGTCGGGAAGTCCGGGCCCTTCACGATGCGCATCAACTCCGAGAGGGTGACGTCGGGCTTGTCGATCAGCTTCACCGCCGCGTTGCACACCTCGGCGAGGTTGTGCGGCGGAATGTTGGTGGCCATTCCCACGGCGATGCCCTGCGCACCGTTCACCAACAGATTCGGGAAGCGCGCGGGGACGACGACGGGCTCCGAGCGAGATCCGTCGTAACTCGGTTCGAAGTCGACGGTGCCCTCGTCGATTCCCGCGAGCAACTCCATCGCCAGCGGCGACAGGCGGCACTCCGTATAGCGCGACGCGGCCGGCGGATCGGAGGGCGAGCCGAAGTTGCCGTGCTTGTCGATCAACGGCGCGGTGAGCGAGAACGGCTGGCCCATCCGCACCAGCGCCTCGTAGATAGCGGTGTCGCCGTGAGGGTGATAGTTGGCCATCACCTCGCCGACGACCCGCGCGCACTTGACGAAGGGGCGATCCGGCCGAAGGTTCGCGTCGTGCATCGCCCAGAGGATGCGGCGCTGGACGGGCTTCAGACCGTCGCAGACATCGGGCAGCGCGCGCTGCACGATGACGCTCATCGCGTACTCGAGGAACGCGCCCTCGACCTCGACTTGCAGCGTGCGCGTCGGGATCTCCGCCGGCGGCTCGAGGGTCATTTGATTGGTCGTCTTGCCACGGGCCATCGGATCGTCTCCCTACACGTCGAGGAAGCGGGCGTCTTTGGCGTTGCGCTGGATCCATGTGCGCCGCGCTTCGACGTCGTCGCCCATCAGCACTGACAACACGTCGTCCGCGATCGCGGCCTGGTCGACGTCGATCTGCACGAGGTGGCGCGTCGCGGGATCCATGCACGTCTCGCGCAGTTCGTGCGGGTCCATCTCGCCGAGGCCCTTGAAGCGGGCGAAGGTGAGCTGGCGATTGCCGTGGTCCTCGGTCACTCGCAAGCGCGCCGCGTCGTCGGCGACGTACTGCTTTTCGCCGCCGATCTCGACCGAGTACAGCGGCGGTTGCGCGACGTACAGGCGGCCGTGTTCGACCAGGGGCGTCATCTGGCGATAGAAGAACGTGATGAGCAGCGTGCGGATGTGCCCGCCGTCGACATCGGCGTCGGCGAGGATGATGACCTTGCCGTAGCGGACCTTCGCAACGTCGAAATCGGCGCCGATGCCGCCGCCGATCGCCGCGGTCAACGACTGGATCTCCGCGTTCGCCACGACTTTGTCCATCGACGCCCGCTCGACGTTCAAGATCTTGCCGCGCAGGGGCAGGATCGCCTGGTTCCTCGGGTCGCGGGCGTCGCGCGCGGAACCGCCGGCCGAGTCGCCCTCCACGAGGAACAACTCGGCTCCGTCCCGGTCGCGCGACGCGCAGTCGGCGAGCTTGTCGGGCATGCCCACACCATCGAGGGCGGTCTTGCGACGGGTGAGGTCGCGCGCGGATTTCGCCGCCGAGCGCGCCCGGGCGGCGCTCGATGCCTTCGAGACGATCGCCTTGGCGGGGTTCGGGTGCTCCTCGAGCCAGCGCGTGAGATGCGTGTTGGTCGCGCGCTCGACCAGCGACCGCATCTCGGTGTTGCCGAGCTTCGCCTTCGTCTGGCCCTCGAACTGCGGATCGGTCAGACGCACCGAGACGATCGCGGTGAGTCCCTCGCGCACGTCGTCGCCCTGGAAGGCCGCGTCCTTCCCCTTCACGAGGTTGCGATCCTTGGCGTAGCGGTTGACGGCCTGGGTCAACGCGCGCCGGAAGCCCTCCACGTGCATCCCGCCTTCGGTCGTGGAGATACCGTTCGCGAACGAGTGCAGACCCTCGTGGTAGCCGGTGTTCCACTGCCACGCGACCTCGACCTCGCCCTCGGGCCCGCGGTCGCCGAAGTAGCCGACGTCTTTGAACAACGGCTCCTTCGACTGGTTGAGATGGCGTACGAAGTCGACGATGCCGCCGTCGAAGGCGAACTCCTCCGACCGCTTGTGGCCCGGCCGCTCGTCGTGCAACGCGATCGTGAGACCGCGGTTCAGGAACGCCATCACCTGCAGTCGTTCCGCGATCGTCGCGTAGCGGAACTCGACCTCCTCGAACACTTCGGGGTCGGGCCAGAAGGTCACGCTGGTCCCCGTGTGCCCGCGCTTCGACTGCGCCACCACCTTCAACTTCCCCTGCGCGACACCGGGCCGCACCGCGCCTCGGCCCGACTTCTCGGCCGCGTACTCCTGCCGGTAGGTGCGACCACCGCGGTCGACCTCGAGCACGACGCGCGACGACAGCGCGTTCACCACCGACACACCCACGCCGTGCAGTCCGCCCGACACCTTGTAGCCGCCGCCGCCGAACTTGCCGCCCGCGTGCAGCGTGGTCATCACGATCTCCGCGGCCGACTTGCCTTTGAACTGCGGGTGCTCGTCGACGGGGATCCCGCGGCCGTTGTCGGCGACCCGGACCGCGCCTTCAGCGAGCAGCGAGACGTCGATGCGCGTGCACGACCCCGCCATCGCCTCGTCGACCGCGTTGTCGACGACTTCCCACACGAGGTGGTGGAGCCCGGTCGGCCCGGTCGAACCGATGTACATGCCCGGTCGCTTTCGCACCGGATCGAGGCCCTCGAGCACCTGAATGTGCTCGGCGGAGTAGTCACCGGCGGAGGATCGGGCCATGGGTCCACCGTACGTGACCGGTGTGTCGGGATCGCGTTTTGTGAGGTCATATAGCGTCCCGGCCATGACGACGAACTTCGCTTCTCCCCAAGACCTGCTCGGCGCCGTGGGTACCGACCTCGGCGTGACCGACTGGGTCACGATCACCCAGGACCAGATCGACAAGTTCGCGGAAGCCACCCTCGACAATCAGTGGATCCACGTCGACACCGAACGCGCCAAGGCCGGGCCGTTCGGCACCCCGATCGCGCACGGCTACCTGACGATGTCGCTCGCCGCGTACTTCCTCTCCCAGCTCGTCCACGTCAGCAACATCTCGATGGGCATCAACTACGGCGCCGACAAGGTGCGGTTCCCGGCGCCGGTTCCCGTCAATTCCCGGGTCCGGGCCCGGGGCGAGCTCCTCGACGCCAAAGAGGTTGCGGGAGGGGTGCAGGCGACCACGCGCATCACGATGGAACGCGAGGGCGGCGACAAGCCCGTCGCGATCGTCGACTCGATCTCGCGGTACCTCGCGTGAGCGTGCTCGACGCGTTCCGCCTCGACGGAAAGGTCGCGATCGTCACCGGTGCGGGGCGCGGCATCGGCGCGTCGATCGCCCGCACTTTTGCCGAGGCCGGAGCCGACGTCGTGCTGACGGCGCGCACCAAGGAACAGCTCGACGAGGTCGCGGCCGACGTGCGCGCGTCCGGCCGTGAAGCGCTCGTCGTCCCGGCCGACGTCAACGACAACGACGTGCTCGAGGAGATCGTGGCCCGTACGGTCGGCGAGCTCGGACGCATCGACGTCGTGGTGAACAACGCGGGCGGCACGTCGCCGCGGCCCTTCCTCGACACGAGCGCCGGGTTCTTCGAGCGGTCGTTCCATTTCAACGTGACGACCGCGTTCGTCCTCAGCAAGGCCGCCGCCCCGCACCTGCTCGCGAGCGGCGCGGGCTCGATCGTCAACATCTCGTCTGCGATGGGGCGCCTGCGTGACCGCGGATTCGTCGCGTACGGCACCGCCAAAGCCGCGCTGACCCACATGACCCGATTGACCGCAGCCGATCTCGCCCCCAAGGTTCGCGTCAACGCGATCGCGGTCGGCTCGATCGCGACGAGCGCGCTCGAGACCGTGCTCGACAATCCCGAGATCCGCGACGAGATGGTGCGGCGCACGCCCCTCAAGCGCCTGGGGCTCCCCGAGGACATCGCGTTGTGCGCGCTGTACCTCGCTTCGCCGGCCGGCAGCTTCGTGACCGGAAAGCTGTTCGAGGTCGACGGCGGCCTCGAAGAGGCGAACCTCGAGCTCGGCCTCCCCGACCTCGCCTAAGCGCAATTTCCGCACCAACAGATGGGCGCGAAAGTGGCCTCCAGCGCCCAGTTTCGGCATTAACAGATGGGCGCGGGTGTGGGGGGTCAGCCGTCCAGGAGGTCGTGGACCTGGTCGGGGAGGGTGAAGCCGTTGTCGCCGGGTCCCCACGGAAGCGCGGCGACGACCGCCTCGATCGCGATCGGGCCGTACACGTGGGGGAACTCGCCGGCGAACGAATCGGACGACGGCTCCCATCGCAACTCACTGGTCAGCCCCGCCGGGTCGACGCAGAGCAACACGAGGTCGGGCACGTCGCGGTAGAACCAGTCGGCGACGTGATTCACCTGGGTCGGCAGCGAGCAGTGGATGAAGCCCTCGGTTTCGAGGCTCGGCGCGCGGAACTCGCCGTCGCGACGCCCGGCTTCCCACTCGGGCGCGGTCGTGATGTGGAAGATGAGGCGGGTCACGAACGCAGAGCCTAGGCAGACGCCGGGTCGTGACCTCGGCAGTACGGTGGCCGCCGATGGCCGCGTACGCACTGCTCCTTCGGCCCGCGGCGAACCGTCTCTACAGCAAGGGCGCCGCCGCGCTGAACACGGCCGAGCTCGCCGTGCTCGACGAGCGGGTGTTGAACGGTGCGTTGCTCGCGGTGGCGCCGACGGTCATCGGGGGTGTCGAATACGTGCGCTTCGAGACCCGCGACGCGCTGTCCGCCGACGACGTCGCCCATCTCTCGAACCTCTCGTCGGCCTTCGCGTTGTTCCGGATCACCGACGATTCGAGCTTGGTGCCGGTAGCCCTCACTCCCGTCGCGCATCTCGACGACGACCTGCTCACGATCCAGCGCTACAAGGGCAAGACCAACGAGCAGTTCACGAAGCTGTTGTACAACGTGACGCTGGCGGCGTCGGCCCACGCCCGCGACTGGGCCCTCGAGCGGCTCCGGATACTCGACCCGGTGTGCGGTCGCGGGACCTCGCTCAATCAAGGGCTCGTCTACGGCTTCGATGTCGACGGCATCGAGATCGACCGCACCGCTTACGACGCCTACCGCACCTTCCTCGTCACCTGGCTCAAGGACAAGCGGTTCAAGCACCAGGTCCACACCATGCCCTTACGCCGAGACGGCAAGATCGCCGGGCGCCGGCTGGAGGTGGTCTTCGCTCGCGACAAGGACGAGTACAAGGCCGACGACCTGCAACGGGTACGCCTCGTCAACGACGATACGACGCAGGCCGCCGGGCACTACCGAAAGCCGGTCTTCGACGCAGTCGTCGCCGACCTGCCGTACGGGGTTCAACACGCGAGCCGCGCGCGACCCGATGCACGAACGCGCCGCCCCGAGGAGCTGCTCGATGCCGCGCTCGACGGCTGGATCGGCGCCATGAAGCCCGGCGCGGCGATGGGTTTGTCGTGGAACGCCAAGGTGGTCGCGCGAGCAGACCTCGTCAGCCTGCTCGCTTCGCACGGTCTCGCGGTGTGTATCGGTGACGCGTACGAGCAGTTCTCGCATCGTGTCGACCACGCGATCACGCGCGACCTCGTCGTC
>DATCCI010000397.1:0-11756 GCA_036511415.1 Acidimicrobiia bacterium | reverse complement strand
GCGTCCAGGTGGCACCGTTCCAGCGCCAGGTGTCGCCGTTCGGCGCGTTGCCGAGGTCGCCCGCGAAGCCGCCGTACAAGATGACGCCGCCGTGCGCGTCGGCCATACCCAATCCGTCACGCGCGCCCGGACCACACGGCGCGGTTGCGCCGGCGAGGGTCGTGCCGCAGGTTGGCTTCCACGTTCCGTCGGCACCGTTGACCCACGTATCGCCGTACGCACTGTTGCTGTTCGGGGTCTGTCCGCCGTACACGACGACACTCGTGCCGTCCGAGCCTCCCGCCGCGGCGGCAAAGACCCGGCCGGGCGCACCGAGCGCCGCTGGAGTCGACGGATGCGCGAACGCGAACGCCGGCGCGGCCGCGCCGGTCACTGCGAATCTCGACCCACCGGCCGCCACGATTGCAGACCCGACCACCAGCATCGCTATCGCCACGCGCCTCAACACCTGCATGCCACTCCGAACGTCGAACTGCCGACCTTCTTGTTCGGCCGCGAATGCTCGATCCGAAGCAAGTCGGCGATCTCACCGGCCCGTAATGCCAAAAGCTGCCGGAACGATGCAGCGCCGGCCTACGTCGAGGGGCGTGGCCGAACTGCCAGGGGGGCGAACGCCGCGGGCTCACGGGACTTCCTCCTGGCGCTCGAATTGGGTTCGGTACAGATCGGCGTAGAGGCCACCGGTCGCGAGGAGCGAGTCGTGCGTGCCCCGCTCGACGATGTGGCCGTCCGAGACGACGAGAATCAGGTCGGCCCGGCGGATCGTCGACAAGCGGTGGGCGATCACGAGCGATGTCCGGCCGCTCAGCGCGATCTCGAGCGCCTGCTGGACCGCGACCTCCGATTCCGAGTCGAGGTGCGCGGTCGCCTCGTCGAGCACGACCACGCGCGGAGCCTTGAGGAGAAGGCGGGCGATCGCAATGCGTTGCTTCTCGCCCCCCGAGAGCCGATAGCCGCGATCACCGACCACCGTGTCGAGGCCGTCGGGAAGCGTGTCTATCAGCGGCAAGATCTGCGCGGCTTCCACCGCCTCGCGTAGTTCGTCGTCGGTGGCAGCGGGCTTTGCGTAGCGAAGGTTCTCCGCGATCGTCTCGTGAAAGAGGTGCGCATCCTGGGTGACGACACCGACCGCGGCGCGCAGTGAGGTCGATGTCGCGTCGCGCACGTCGACGCCGTTGATGCGGACCGCGCCGGATCGAACGTCGTAGAGACGCGGCACGAGGTGACTGATGGTCGTCTTCCCGGCGCCGGACGGCCCGACGAGCGCGACGAGCTGTCCGGGCTCCGCCACGAACGAGATGTCGAAGAGCACCTCTTGACTCGGGGCCTGCTCGAGCACTGCGACGGATTCGAGCGACGCGAGCGATACTTCCTCGGCGGTGGGGTAGCTGAAGTCGACGTGGTCGAACTCGACGGTGGCGGGCCCGTGCGGAACATCCACCGCGTCGGGGGCCTCGGCGATCATCGGTTGGAGATCGAGGACCTCGAAGACGCGATCGAAGGAGACGAGTGCCGTCATGACGTCGACCTGCACGTTCGAGAGCGCGGTGAGTGGTGCATAGAGGCGGTTCAGGTAGGCGGTGAGCGCAACCAACGTGCCGAGTTGCAGCTCGCCGCGGACGGCGAGGACTCCACCCCAGCCGTAGACCATCGCCGTGGCGAGGGAGGCGGTCAGCAGCAGCGCGATCATGAAGACGCGCGTGTAGAGCGCCTGCGTGATCCCGATGTCGCGAACGCGCGTCGCGCGCTGCGCGAAGAGTCGCGACTCGGCATCCGGGTCGCCGAACAGCTTCACCAGGAGTGCGCCCGCGACGTTGAACCGTTCGGTCATCGTCGTGTTCATCTGCGCGTTGAGCGCGTAGGACTCGCGCGTCAGCGCGGCCAAGTGCCGTCCGACCCAACGCGCCGGGAGCACGAAGACCGGAAGGAGCGCGAGCGCGACCAGCGTGATCTTCCACGACAGGACGAGCATCGCGGTGAGCGTGACGCTCACACCGATTGCATTGCCGACCACCGACGACAAGGTGTCGGTGAATGCCTGCTGCGCGCCGAGCACGTCGTTGTTCAATCTCGTGACGAGCGCGCCGGTTTGGGTGCGGCTGAAGAACGCGACCGGCATGCTCTGGACGTGCGTGTACACGCGGGTGCGCATGTCGAGGATGAGGCCTTCACCGACCCGCGCGGACACCCAGCGCTGCCACAGGGACAGCACCGCGTCGATGATCGCCAACGCCCCGACGACGAGCGCGAGCTCGACGACGAGCGCGCGGTTTCGCTTGATGATCCCGTCGTCGATGATGGCCCTGAAGATCAAGGGATTCGCGGCGCCGAGCACCGCGTCGAGGACGATCAGGACCAAGAAGATCCCGAGCAGGCCACGGTACGGACGCGCGAACGCGACGATGCGCCGCGTGATACCGGGAGGCAGCTTGTAGTCGGTGACCGACTCGTCGCGGCGGAAGGACCGCATGAGTCCGCCACCCGCGCCACCACGCGCGCCGCCGCCTCCACCTCCGCCCATCCCCATTCCCATGCCCATACGCCTCGCCTCTCGCCGATCGGACCGGACCATCCCACCACCCCGAAGGCCCGTTGACGGTTCGACAGGTCGCGACGAGGCTGAAACAGCACGCGACAACAGCGCCTTGATCAGGAACGAGGGTTCGTCATGAAGCCTTTCGGTCAGTGGTCGAGAGATGCGCTCGCTGGTCGACTCCGCCGCGCCCGGCGCAGCCGGACGATCACCGGCACCGTCGTCATCACGGTGCTCTTCGCGGTTACGGCGGTAGCTGCGACCGCGAGCCCGGCGGCGGCCGATACGACGATCAACGGCTGCACCATCGTCGCCGGCCCCACGCCGACCCACTTCACCCAATGTCCGGGCGCCAACCTGGCCGGCGCCAACCTCTCGGGCGTCGACCTCGCGTTCGCAAACCTGTTCGGCGCCGATCTGTCGTTCGCCAATCTGTTCGGCGCCAACCTGTTGGGGGCCAACCTTTCCAATGCGGTCTTGCGGCGCGCGAACCTGTCGAGCTCGTCTCTCGTCGCGTGCTTCTTCCAGCTGACGGGCCCCGCGTGCACGACCGCGAATTTCACCGGCGCCGACATGACCCGCGCCAACCTGACGAGCGCCCTGACGACCTCCTGTGCCACGATCGACTTTGGCGACGGCATCGGCGAGGTGTCCTTCTGCGGCGGCGTGGCCATGTCACATGCCCGCCTGGTAGGCGCCAACTTGACCGGCGCCGATCTCTCCTTCGCCGATCTCTCGAACGCCGATCTGATCGGCGCCTCGCTCACCAAGTCGCGGTTCGGCGAGTGCGCACCGTCGAGCCCCGACATTCCCGCATGCGGGACAGCCAACCTCGACGGCGCCGACCTCACCGGCCTGAACCTTTCCGGTCTGCACCTGAACGGCGTTCAGCTCACCGGTGCCGACCTGTCCCGAACCAACCTGGCGGGCGCCGACCTGTCACCGCTCGAGTTTCTCGTCGCCGGCATCATCTCGACGAACCTGAGCGGAGCCGATCTCGATCACGCCGTCCTGCGCGGCGCCAACCTCAGCGGCGCCGCGATCACGGGCGCCAACCTGCGCCGCGCGATCCTGACCGGCGCCGACCTCAGCGGCGCCACCCTGACCGGCGCGCACCTGAACGACGCCCGACTGGGGGGCGCCAAGCTGAGCGGGGTGACCTCGGGTGGCATCCGAGGAACGCCGAAGACTCTTCCCGCGGGCTGGATCCTCGTCGACGGGAACCTGATCGGTCCCGGTGCCAACCTCACCGGCGCCAACCTCAGCGGCGACAACCTCACCGGCGTGAACCTGACGAACGCGAACTTGTACGGCGTCAACCTGACCGGCACCAAGCTGACCGGCGCAACCCTGACCGGCGTGAGCTCGGGCGGCATCTCCGGAACGCCGGCCGCGCTTCCCTCCGGCTGGCTCCTCGTTCGCGGCTTCCTCGTCGGGCCCGGCGCCAACCTGACCATGGCCTACCTGGCGGGCGAGAACCTGAGCGGCCTCGACCTCGCCGGCGCGAACATGACCGAAGCCAACCTGCAGAACGCGAACCTGACCGGCGCCAACCTGACCGGCGTGACCTGGTCGGACACCATCTGTCCGGACGGTTCCAACAGCACCAACGACCATTTCACCTGCGTCAACAACCTCTAGCAACCTGTAGCAACCTCTAGCGACGCCGGCGAATGACCGCGCTCACGTTCCGTGCTCGGGGCGCGACCCGACCCGCACGCGCGGATTCGCGCCCGCGTTCACGAGTGCATTGGGGGCGGTGCCCCACGTAGTGTCTCGTTCATGGGGAGAGTCCTCACCGAGGAAGGAATCGCTCGCCAACTCGCGAACAACCTGCGCGAGACGAACGACCGGCTCGACCGGCTGATCGCGGAGCAGCAACGAACGAACGAGCTGCTCGAGTGGCTCGGAACCTTGATGGCGTTCGCTCCCGAGAAAGCCGCTCCCACCAAGCCCGCCGTGCGCACTTCGTCGGTCGCCCGGCGTATCGAACTCGAGTGATGGCGCGACCGGCTCGGTCGGCGAGTTACGTCCCGAACGCGTAGACCTTGCCGTCCCAGGCGGCGGCGAAGACCTTGCCGTCGACGACGGTCGGCGCGGCATAGATGCTGCCGTGGATCGTGTTGCTGTTCCAAAGGCGCACACCGGTTGTCGCGTTGAAGGCGAGCAGCGTGTCGCCCGACCCGTCGCCGTAGTACACGACGCCGTTCGCTACCGTCGGCGGTGACATCGAGTCTCCGGTCGGTCCGACGGTTCGCTGCCAGGCAAGTGCGAGCGTGCAGTTGCTGAGGATCTTGAACGCCACCATGCCGTGGAAGTACACGCCGTCGGTCGAATCGGACGAGTTCGTGAGGTACACCTTGTTGTCGACGGGCGAGTACGCCGGGATGCCGTTGAACTGCAAGTTGCCCGGGTCGGCGACCTGGAGCTTCTGCACCGGACCCGATGCGATCGAGTTGCGGTTGTAGACGACGAGCACGCCCGACTTGTTCTTTGCGGCGAGCATCGCCGGGCAGCCCGGCGGCTGGAACAACAAGGGCGTCGCGCCGTAATCGACGTCCTTGCCGACGAAGGTGGCGTAGTTCGACGCCTGGGGCGCCAGGTTCGCGTTGAGGCGTACGATCCGCTCGGAGTAAGCCGCGTGCTCACCCGGCAAGGAGTTCCCGGTCGCCGCGTAGACCGCGCCGTTTGCGTTGTCGACGGAGACGCCACCGGGACCCCATATGCCACCGCCGTAGGAGCTCGAATTCGTGGGGACGACGTACCACTGGGCAACGATCTTGTCGGTCGCGATGCTAACTGCGGTGGTCTTGCCGTAGTAGGTGCCGAAGTCGCAATAGCTCGCGGTGGTCGCGTACAGAATGCCCGACGCAAGTGTCAACGCGCCGTAGACGTGGTCGACTTGCGCGTTCCCGACACTGATCGGAGTCCAACCCGGCTTGTCCTTGCCGGTCGTGAGATCGATCGCATGCACAGCATCGCCGCTTCCGCCGACGACGTAGCCCGTCGCGGTCGACAGATCCAACACCGGCGCGCCGCTGACGCCGAACTTCTCGTCGGGGATATCGGTGCACGTCGACAGGTGATAGGTCAATTGGTGTTGCCACACCTGCGCGCCGTTCGACGCATCGAGCGCCTGCACTTCGCCGTGTTCATCCGCTACGAACAAGAGATTCCGCCGCACACCGTTCACGAGCATGTTCGGCGCGTACGTGGGCTGCGCGATCGACACCGAGCTCAGGTTCGCCGACCACAACAGATGCAAGTGGGGGGCGGTCGAAACACTTAGCGTCGTCTCGCACGGGTTCACACCGGAACGCGCGTTGTCGAAACCGAAAGTCGTCCACGCAGTCTGCGTGGCGCAGCTCGCCGCACCCGCCGCGGGCGCATTCGACAGGGCGACGACCGCGCTGAGACCCGTCACCGAGAGCACGACGGCGACGAAGCCGACCCGAACTCGCGCAGTCACAGACCGTGAGCGGAATCGCTGCACGTCACCCTCCCTCCACCCCGTTTCGACCACTCTACGCGGTCTCACGGACCCGACGCTAGCCCTTCCAGCACGATCGCCACCACGGGAACGATGCCGTCGGACCGGTTCTTAGACTGCGCCCGTGCCGACCCCGTCCGCGACGACATCAGTGCGTGCTGAGCTCGGGGCGAAGCAACCACGGCACCGCCGCACCTACCTGATCATCGCGGCCGCGATCGGCGCCGTTGCCCTGGCCAGTGTGCTCGTCGCGTCGCAGTCGAGCCCGTCGTCGATCTCGGGTCCGGTCGATACCTCGCACCTTCCCGACAAGGGTCCGGTGCCGGCTCTCGTCGCGAAGGGCTGGATCAACTCGCCGCCGCTCACGCCGGCCGGCCTGACCGGCAAGGTGGTGCTCTACGACTTCTGGACCTACTCCTGCATCAACTGCGTGCGGACCTTCCCCTACGTGCGTGCGTTCTACGACCGCTATCGCGCCGACGGCCTCGTCGTGATCGGCGTGCACTCACCCGAGTTCGACTTCGAGAAGGTGCACGCCAACGTCGAATCCGCGGTGAAGCGGCTGGACGTCACGTGGCCGGTCGCGCTCGACGACGACATGACGATCTGGAACGCGTTCAAGAACCAGTACTGGCCGGCCGACTACGTCGCCGACCGTACGGGTCACCTTCGCTATACGCATTTCGGTGAGGGCGACTACGCCAACACCGAAAACGTGCTGCGGACATTGCTCGGCGTGCCCGCGTCGTCGCCGCGGGCCGACAAGAACATCAAGGCCGAGACGGCTTCGGGTCAACCCGTGAATCCCGAGACGTACCTCGACGTGCAGCACGGTCAGATCGGCGCGCGGTCGGGGCTGCACGTCTATCCCGCCGCCGGGGAGCTGACCCCGCCGGCCATCGCGCTCGAGGGCGCCTGGAGCGGCTCCGACGAGAAGATCACGTCGGCAGCGGTCGGCGCGACGATCGCGCTCGGGGCGCGCGCACAGTCGGTGAACCTCGTGCTCGCCTCCGCGAGCGGTCGGCCGATGGACGCGGTCGTCGCGCTCGACGGCCGACCGGTGCCGGTCAACGAGCGCGGTGCGAACATCCGCGTCGACGCGAGCGGACGCACCGTCGTGGCCGTCACCGTTCCCGACATGTACCGACTCGTGCTCGCGCCCGGAGTGGAGAACCATCAGCTCACGGTCGTCGCCGAACAACCCGGCCTCGAGGCGTACGACTTCACCTTCGGATGACCGCGGCTCGGTGACCGCGCCCCGATGACCGCGCCTCGATGAGCAACACCGCGACGCAGGTGGTCGCACTGTTCGGCGCAGGAGTCGCGTCGTTCCTCGCGCCGTGCATCGTGCCGCTCGTGCCCGCGTACCTCGGCATCATCGTCGGCGAGATGGGCGACGCGCACGACCCCGCGCGCGCGGTGCCCGCGACGCTGTTGTTCATCGCCGGCTTCACCACCGTCTTCGCCGGACTGGGCGCGGTCGCCGGGCTCCTCGGCTCTTCGTTGTCGACGTTCCAGAGCACGGTCCGGCTCGTCGGCGGCATCGTCATCACCATCATGGGTCTCGCCCTGGTCGGCGTGTTGCGCGGGCCGTTCGCGCGCGAACGCAGGCTGATCCCGACGCTGCCCAAGGTCACCGGGATCGCGCGCCCCTACATCGTCGGCATCGCGTTCGGCGCGGGTTGGAGCCCGTGCGTCGGGCCGTTGCTGGCCGCCGCGCTGACGATCGCCGCCCGCTCGCAGGCGATCGGCCGGGGCACGCTGTTGCTGAGCGCGTACGCGGCGGGCATCGGCGTTCCCTTCCTGCTCGCGGCGCTCGGTCTCGCGTCGTCCCCGGGCCTCGCGGCCCGCCTGCGAGTCGCCGGACCCAAGCTGGAGCGCATCTCGGGTCTGCTCCTCATCGGACTCGGGGTACTGCTCGTCACCGACACGTATCAGCACCTCACGTCGTATCTCGCCCGTTTCGTGCCCGCCGTCCACGGGCTCTGACGGCGTGTGAGTGCTTGACGTCGGCGCGGGATTGGGTTCTCATGGCACGGATACACGGCGATCCGCGGAGGTCCTGCCCGTGAACAAGGGCGAGCTCATCGAAGCAATTGCGAATGCTTCGAATCTCAGCAAGACGGATGCGGAGAGCGCGTTGAACGCGCTCATCGGATCCGTGCAAACCGCGGTAGCGGCCGGCGACAAGGTCACGCTTCCGGGCTTCGGCACGTTCGCGCCGTCCGCCCGCCAGGCGCGCACCGGGATGAACCCCCAGACCCGCGAGCCCATCCAGATCCCGGCGTCCAAGTCGGCGAAGTTCACCGTGGGCTCCGAGTTCAAAAAGCGCGTCAACTCATAGCGACATAGCGGCAATCAGCGCGCGAAATTCAGCCTGTCGTCGCGGCAGGCTGAATGTTCGCGTTGAGGTGGAACACGTTGTCGGAGTCGTACTTCGCCTTGATCTGCGCGAGGCGTTCATACTTTTCCGGCCCGTACGCGGCGCGCACGCGGTTCTCCTCGTACTCCGACATGAAGTTGACGTAGCTGCCGACACCCGTGGCGTGCGGCACGAGATCCGACCAGAACGCGCGCACCCACGCTCGATCGGCGTCGAACAGCTCGGGGGTGGGAGCCGCCGCCGAGATGTTGACGACGTACTTGGTGTCGCGGCTGCCGCCGAACGCGGTGGCATCGCCTTGCGCCCGACTGTACGCGCCGCCGAGCGGGAAGACCGGCAGGAACGACAGCGGCGACTGCTTCTTCGCCTGGTGCGCGACGATCACGTCGATGGCCGCGTCGGTGAGATCGTCGAGGTATACCGCCTTCTCGTAGGCGAGGATGCCCCAAGGTGCGGACGCGTCGAACATCTGCTGCAACATCGTGTACGGGATCGGAGTGACCAACTCGAACAACGGAGGGACGGCCGACCGGATCGGCTCGATGAGCCGGGCATGTGACTGCTCGTCCTGGAAGCCGACGACGGCCATCGCGAAGACGGGTGCGAGCTGGTGCTCTTCGGGCACGAACGGCTCGGGCGGCGCGCTGAGCCCGGCGAGGAACGCTCCGCATTCGTCGGGCAGACCCGGAATGAAGTCGCGCGCGAAGCGGAACAGATCGCGGCCCTGCTCGGGCGCGTAGAAGAACAGCCCGAGGTGCAGCAGCGGTCCGACGTCGTGCAGCGCGAACTCGAACGAGGTCACGACGCCGAAGTTCCCTCCGCCGCCGCGCAGCGCCCAGAGCAAGTCCGGGTTCTCGCTCTCGGACGCGTGCAGCACTCGTCCGTCGGCGGTGACGACCTCGGCTCCGACGAGGTTGTCGGAGCTCAGCCCGGCGAGGCGGCTGAGCCAGCCGAACCCGCCGCCGAGGGTGAGGCCGGCCACGCCGGTGCGGCTGACGAACCCTCCGGGCACGGCGAGCGCGTGCTCTTGCGTCGCCGCGTCGAGCTCGCCCCATGTCGTTCCGCCGCCGCATACCGCCCGGCGCGCCTTTGCGTCGACGGTGACCGACTTCATCGGTGTGAGGTCGATCATCAGACCGCCCTGGCACAGCGCGAATCCGGCGTAGTTGTGTCCGCCGCCGCGCACCGACACTTCCAAGGCCTCGGCGCGCGCGAGCGCCAACGCGGCGGCGACGTCGGCGCTCGTGGCGCAACTCGCGACCAGTGCGGGACGGCGGTCGATCGCGCCGTTCCAGATCGAACACGCGCTGTCGTAGCCGGCGTCGCCGGGGAGCGACACCGTTCCACTCATGGCCCCTTGCAGAGACTTGACCTTGTCGGCCGACAGCTCTCCCATCCGATTCCTCCTCGTCAGCCCCAGCGGGGCGCTTCGTCGGGGTTGATGCCGAGCGACATCTTTCCGATGAGCTCGTGCGTCAACAGCACGTTCGCGGGGTGGATGCGTCCGAGACGCGAGTCGCGGAACAGTTGCTCCAGCCGGGCGCGCTTGAAGATGCCCGAACCACCCGAGAGATCGAGGGCGCGGTCGACGACGTCGTACGCCTTGGTGACGACGGTGTACTTCGTCGAGACGATCTTCACCGGCCAGTCGGGATGCTCGACGCCCTGCGACCAGTCCGCGGCAGTCCGATCGAGGTAGGCGTCGATGAGCTCCATGTTCATGCGCATCTCGGCGACGTAGTGCTGCACCTCGGGGTGGTACGCCATGGAACGCGTGAGCGCGAGCGACGTGCGCTTCTGCACCGTCTCGATCGTCATGTCGTACGCGCGCTGCGCGATGCCGGAGTACACGGCCGAGAAGCCGAGCAGTCCCCACGCGAAGATGCCGACCTGGAACATCCCTGCGCCCGCGAAGCCGGCGGCGCAGACGAGCCCGACCTGGGCGTCGGGAACGAACGCGCCGTCGAGGATCGTGTCGTTGCTCGCGGTCGCGCGCATGCCGAGCGTGTCCCAGGTGGGCTCGATCCGGTAGTTCGTCGCGTCTCGCGACAAGAACGCGTGCACGATCCGGGGCGCGTCGGGATCGCTCGTGTCCATCGCGTGGAGCCCGAGGTAGTCCCAGACCGGTGACAGGCTGCCGAAGATCTTGTGGCCCGTGATGTTCCAGCCGCCGTCGGTGCGCTCGGCCTTCGTCGTCGACAAGAACAGCGGGAGGTCGTTGCCCGATTCGCCGTGCCCGGCGGCGAAGACCTTGCCGTTGGCCGCCTCGCGCAGGACCCATTCGAGGCTCTTGTCGCCGGACCGCCACAGATCCGCCGCCATCCCGGTCCAGTAGAGGTGCATGTTCACCGCGACGGCGGTGGCCGGCGCGTGGTAGGCCAGCTTGCGTTGGAGCTTGCACACCTCGTCGAGGCGCAGCCCGCCGCCTCCGAGCTCCTCGGGAACGGCGATGTTCAGGTAGCCCGACGCCCGCAGCTCCTCGAAGTCCTCGTCGAAGAACTGGTTGTCGTGGTCGTACTGCGGCGCTCGCTCGTCGAAGCGGGCCAGCATCTCGGTGGTGAGTACCTCGTCAGGGTGCGTGATGGTCATGGGTCCCCCCTTGCCCGGACGGCATGCGTGTCGCGGAGGCTACGGACCAATTGTCCCGCCGTCTACGGAAGTTTCGCGATCGGACATAGCTGTCGAAAACGCGGCGAACCGGCTTGCGCCATGACAGTGCGCGCCCGGCAGGATTCGAACCTGCGACCCACGGCTTAGAAGGCCGTCGCTCTATCCAACTGAGCTACGGGCGCGGGGCTGAGAGAGACCCGAAAGAAAACTACCGGAGAGGCTCGTCTGTCGTTGGGGACGCACGCGGCGCGATACTGACCACTCTCACCAGGCTCGACACCATCCCAAGGACGCGGATGTGGGAATGACCACGTATCGAGGTGCGGCGACACGAGGGGTTGCGGGCGTGTTCGCGATGGTCCTGATGGTCCTGCCGACCATGCCGGCCGCGTACGCCGCGACCAAGCCGCCGACCGTTACCCGGGTCTCGGTTTCGCCGCGTGAGCTGTTCACGAGCACCGGTGTGGCGTTGCGATCGGGCGACACGATCGCGATCGGGGCCACGGGCCGCATCCATTTCGGGAGCTCCCCGATCGACCGAGTTGCTCCGGCCGGGATTCCCCGCGGAGCCGTTTGCCAGAAGGTCAATACACGGGCCGGGCACACCGCGAAGCTCTTTCCGGATCCCGCCGCCGATTGCTGGTCGTTGATCGCGAGAGTCGGCACCGGGCCGATCTTCGCGGTCGGGGCCAAGACGACTGTCAAGGTCACGAGCAAGGGCGACCTCCTGCTCGGCGTGA
>DATCCI010000396.1:0-2220 GCA_036511415.1 Acidimicrobiia bacterium | reverse complement strand
CGACGAGATCCGCATCTTGGGCGCGGCCCGCCGCCTCCGGACACGCGACGACGACAAGACCGGAGAGAGCCCGCGCGCGATTGTGCGCAGCGTCTTCATCGAGATTCACGACCTGATGGCGACCGCGATCGTCGTGTCGATTCGGCGGGCGCGCGATCTCGCCGACGCCATCGAGGCCCGCGGTGGACTCGGTGCCGCCGGCGACCTGCCGGGAGGCCCCTTCCGCGTCGCGGACGGTCTGGTGCTGCTCGCCACCACCACAGTGTGCGCCGTGAGCCTCGCGGTGCTACATCTCTGACATGCACCATGTTCGCCTCGGCCGTACCGGCCTCCAGGTGTCGAGAATCTGCCTCGGCACGATGACCTTCGGGCTGCAGATCGACGAAGCCCCGGCCCGCGCCGTTCTCGACAAGGCCGCCGACCTCGGCGTCACGTTCCTCGACACCGCCGACGTGTACCCGCTCGGCGGTGATCTCTCGACCGTCGGACGTACCGAGGAGATCGTCGGCCGATGGCTGCAGGGCAAGCGCGCCGACTACGTCGTCGCGACGAAGTGCTTCGGACCCATGGGTCCCCATCGCTGGGACATGGGCAACAGCCGCCGGCACATCATGGACGCGATCGACGCGTCGCTGCGCCGGCTGCAGACCGATTTCATCGACCTCTACCAACTGCATTTCGACGACCCGGGCGTGCCGCTCGACGAGACCATCGGCGCGCTCGACGACCTCGTGCGCGTCGGCAAGGTCCGCTACATCGGCTGCTCGAACTTCCTCGCCTACCGCCTGGCGGGCGCGCTCGGCCGGAGCGACGTACACGGTTGGACGCGCTTGGCCTCCGTGCAGCCGCGTTACAACCTGCTGTTCCGCGAGTTCGAGCGCGAGCTCTTCCCACTCTGCCTCGACGAGGGCATCGGGGTGATCCCGTACAACCCGATCGCAGGCGGCATGCTCTCGGGCAAGCACGATCGGAGCAAACCGCCCGACGAAGGAACCCGCTTCGCACTCGGCAACGCGGCCCAGACCTACCAGGACCGGTACTGGCACGACAACGTGTTCGACACGGTCGACGAGCTCGTGAAGATCGCGAGCGACGCGGGGATACCGCTGCCGACGCTCGCGGTTGCGTGGACTCTCCGTCACCCCGCGATCACGGCGCCGATCGTCGGCGCGAGCCGTCCGGAACAGCTCGACGCGACGATCGCGGGCGTCGACACAAAACTCGACCAAGACCTCGTCGACCGGCTGAACGAGGTCACCGCCGCGTACCGGCGAGGGGACGCGCCGCGTTAGCGTTCCCGCCGTGACCGGGATCGCCGTTCCGTACTTCTGCTCGCTCCCCGCCGCGCCGCCACCGTGGCCCGGCGTCGTCGTCGTGATGGAAGGCATGGGCGTGACGCCGCAGCTGTTGCGCGTGTGCGAACGCCTCGCGGCCGAGGGTTACGCGGTCGCGGCGCCCGACCTTTTCTGGCGCTTCGGCGGAAGCAATCCCGAAGCGGGCGGCAATCCGTACGGCGAGCTGCGGCACGCCGACGGACGCGCCGACATCGTCGAGGTCGTCGATCGGCTGCGCGGACTCGGCGCCGCGACCGTCGGCATCACGGGCTTCTGCATGGGCGGCGGGTACGCGTACATGTCGGCCGTCACCGGCGTCGACGTCGACGCGGCCGCGCCCTTCTACGGCGGAGGGATCGCGCAACACCTCGGCGAGCCCTACTGCCCGCTGCTCTGCTTCTTCGGAGGTCGAGACGAGTGGATCCCGCGTAACGACATCGCGCTCGTCGAGGAGCGCCATCCCGGTCGGGTGGTCGTGTACGAGGAGGCCGGTCACGGCTTCATGCGAGACGGGTCCGAGAGCTACGACGAGGGCGCAGCCGCCGACGCGTGGCGCCGGCTCCTCGAGTTCTTCGGGACCAACCTCCGCTCCACCCCCTGATCGGACGCGATATCCCCGTTGCACAGAGCGCGACCGCGTGCGATCCGCGCGCCGCGTCGGCGGCCATTCGCACCGCGCGGCCGGGGCCGGGCATGATGCGACGCGCATGCTGGAGCTCGTCGAGACGCCGGAGCCGTGCCGCGTCGAAGACGCCGACGGTCGCGTCACGGGCTACTACGAATACGGCGATCCGAGTGGTACGCCGGTGGTCGTGCTGCACGGAACGCCCGCCTGCGGCGCCGGTTTCGCGTGGGCGGACGAACGCGCCCGCACGCGCGGGATACG
>DATCCI010000395.1:0-2075 GCA_036511415.1 Acidimicrobiia bacterium | reverse complement strand
AGAAGCTGTTCGGGTCGGCGTCGCCGACCCTCGCCAAGGTCGCCGAACAGCTTCACTACGCCGACCTCGAAGGCCTCTACGTCGGGATCGGCGAGGGCCACGTGTCGGCGAAGGCGGTCGTCCAACGCATCCAGCGCGAGTTGCGCGGTGGCGAGGAACAGCTGCCGACCACGGTCGCCCGACCGCCACGTGCGCGCGGTCACCGGCGAACCGGCGCGGGCGTGCACGTCGAAGGGCTCGACGACGTCATGGTGCGGCTCTCGCGCTGCTGCACACCGGTCCCGGGCGACGAGATCATGGGCTTCGTCACGCGCGGCCGCGGCGTCTCGGTGCACCGAACCGACTGCGCCAACGCTGTCAGCTTGCGTAGCCAGGCCGACCGCGTCATTGAAGTCGAGTGGGACAACGACGCGCCCGGCAACTACGTCGTGTCGGTCGAGATCGAGGCGCTGGATCGGTCGAGGCTCCTGCGTGACGTCGCCGACGTGCTGTCGGAGCACCACGTGAACATCATCGCGTGCACATCGCAAACGCAGTCCGACCGGATCGCGCGCCTGCGCTTCGACTTCGAGCTGGCCGATCCGGGGCATCTCGACTCGATCCTCGCGGCGGTGAAGCGCGTCGATTCGGTGTACGACGCGGCGCGGGTGCTACCGGGCAACAAGTCCTGAGCTGCCGGTGAGACCGCGCCGAAGTACGACGGGTCGGTAGCGGTCAATCATCGTCGGCCGGACGCGGACCGCTGACTAGCATGCCGCGCATGCCGGCGGATCGGGACGTCATGCGCGCGCCCAAGGGCATGCTCGACGTGTTACCGCCCGAGTCCGCGCGCTGGATCGACGTCATCAGTCGGTTCACGGCGCGTGCGGAACGGTTCGGATACGGCCTGCTGCTGACGCCGATCGTCGAGCACTACGACGTGTTCGCGCGGGTCGGCGAGACCACCGACGTCGTGCGCAAGGAGATGTACGACTTCGTCGACCGCGGCGGGCGGCGGCTCGCGCTGCGACCGGAGGGGACCGCGCCGGTCGTGCGGGCATTCGTGCAACACCGCCCGCCCACGCCGTGGAAGGTGTGGTACCTCGCACCGAACTTCCGCGCCGAGCAACCGCAGGCCGGCCGTTACCGCCAGCACTGGCAGCTCGGCGCGGAGGTGATCGGGATCGACGATCCCGACGTCGACGTCGAGGTCATCGAGCTGCTCTGGGGGTTCTGCCGCGATCTCGGCTTGCGCGACATTCGCCTGCTCGTCAACTCGATGGGCGATGCGGAGACGCGCGCCCGCTATCGCGAGGTCCTGCTCGCGTACTGGCACGACCACTCGACGCTTCTCGGCGCCGAAATGGAGCGCGCCGAGGCGAATCCCTTGCGCATCCTCGACTCGAAGCGTGCCGACTGGTTCGAGATGTTGGAGCACGCGCCGCAGCTCGCTGAGTACTTGACCGACGCTTCGGCTGCGCACTTCACGCGCGTGCAAGAAGGGTTGCAGGGGCTCGGCATTCCCTTCGAGATCGCGCCCCGTCTGGTACGCGGCTTCGACTACTACACGAGCACCGTTTTCGAGCTCGCGAGCGGCGCGCTCGATGCCGCGCAGAACGCGATCGGCGGCGGCGGTCGCTACGACCGGCTCGCGCAGGAGATGGGTGGCCCGGCCGCGCCGTCGATCGGCTTCGGGTCCGGTATCGAGCGTCTCCTTCTCGCGTGCGACGCCGAAGGCGTGTTGCCCGCGCCCGCGGCCCGGGTAGACGCGTTCGTCGTCGATCTCGTCGGCGTCGCGGGCACCGCCCGCTTGCTCGCGGAGTTGCGGGAGTCGGGGCTCGCCGCCGACCGGGCGTACGGCGGGCGTTCGCTGAAGAAGCAGATGACCGCGGCCGACCGATCGGGTGCGCGCTGGGCCGTCATCATCGGTAGCAGTGAGCTGGAGCGGGGGGTGGTCGCGGTAAGAGATCTGCGATCCGAAGCGCCGCTTCAGCAGGACGTGCGCCGCGAGGAGATCGCGGCGTGGTTGCGCACCGAGATGGACAAGGCACCGTCGTGATGCGCTCGCATCGGGCCGGCGACCTGCGGGCCGGCGA
>DATCCI010000394.1:0-22587 GCA_036511415.1 Acidimicrobiia bacterium | reverse complement strand
CGCCGGCCCTTCGGGGCGTGAGGGTTCGAGTCCCTCCCCGGGCACCGTTGTGACGAGGTAAACGTGGTCGGCGACGATTCGGACCGCGTCGTCTGTTGGAACACGCCGAGAGCAACACGGATCGTTCGTGCGATGAGCCCGACCGATGGGGATCACATTCCGTCGCGCCGTCGCGGCGAGTACCGATCGACAGGGATGATCATGGTGGCGCTCGGCGCTGAGGGGGTCAATCGTCGAGTAAACCGGGAACGGCACGCAATGCGTCGAGAAACGAATGACTCTCCACGGATGCCGATGCCGCCGCGCGCGCGGCCGGTGAAGCGTTGAGCCCAACCGAGAACCCCGCCGCATCAAACATCGGGAGATCTGATCGACCATCACCTATGGCGACGACCTGGTTCATGCTGAGGTCGCGCGATTCGCAGTAGTCGCGCAAGAAGGCAACTTTGTCTTCAGGCTCGAAGTACTGAGCAACCCGACCAGCCAGAATTCCGTCCCCGTCGACATGCATCACGGTGCCGGACACTGCGGAGAACCCAAACCGATCGGCTACGCATTGAGCGGCGAAGGTCCACGCCACGGTGCACAACAACGCATCGACTCCGCGAGACGCGAGTTGTTCGACGCCTTCGTGTATGTCATCGATGCAAGGGGCTCCGGCCATCGCGTCCGCAACTTCTGCGATTGAACGACCCTTGTAGTACGGCGCATCTCCGTCGGCGACATCAGCGCTGGCTATCTCGCCCGCAGCGAAGCGGCGCTCGAGTTCCTCCATTACGGCGCGATGGCCAATCCAGTCTCCGAGGTGCAGAGACGCCGTCGTCCCGCGGATCAACGTGCCGTCCAAATCGACTGCGACAACCGCCCACTTCTGTGAGGTACCCATGTACGTTCCTAGCATCTCGGCGCGGCGCACACAGATTGCCCACTCTGGAACGGGTTATGCGAGCGCCGAACGGGGCCGACATGGCGCGGCGAGTAAGGAGTCGCGGTCCCGACGGGATTTGAACCGGCGGTCTCCGCCTTGACAGGGCGGCGCGCTAACCAGACTGCGCTACGGAACCGAGCGAAGCGCACCGTAGCCTCACGCGCGCTGCTGCCGCCGGGGATTTCGCGACGCTTCCTCGCGCGTCGAACCAAGCGCGAAAGGCTCGCTCCGAGAAGTAGCCCTTCGCGATACGAGACTGCACGGTCACCGATGTGAGCGCCGAGCGCAGTTCTGCACGTACTCAACTTCCGCGTGTGAACAGACAGAACGGATGCCCGTCGGGGTCGAGCATGACCCGGACGTGAGGTTGCGGCTGGTAGTCAGCAGGTCGTGCGCCAAGTTCTTCTGCACGGCTGACCGCCCCGTCGAGATCATCAGCGGCGATGTCGAGGTGCATCGTCATCTGCGGCGCCCCGGCACTGGCGGGCCATCGCGGCGCCGTGAAGGAGGCTTCGTACTGAAACGAAAGACCGGGTCCACCCGACGACGGTTGGAGTTTCACCCAACCGGGCTCGTTGTCGAGCCGGTTCCATTCCAACAGGCGCTGGTAGAAGTCGGCGAGTCGCTGAGGATTAGGAGTCCCGAGCACCGTCGCCGTCACCTGCATGGTTGGCTTCGCGTCGGGCACACGCACAGAATGCCCGCTCCGAGACGGTTATGCGAGCGAGATCGGCAGCTATGGCGCGCGGTCGCTCGCCGCTCAGACGGCCGTGCGGCCCGCGTCGATGCTGAACACGCTTCCCGTAACGGAGCTTGCTTCATCGGTCATCAGATGCACCGCTAGCGCGGCGATGTCGCCCAACCTCACGAGCCGCCCGAGCGGCACTGATTCAAGTCCACGCTCGATATGGCCGTGGATCCCGCGGGTCATGGGCGTGTCCGCGAGCCCGGGCGCGATGACATTCACACGCACACGCTGGGGAGCGAGCTCGAGCGCCAGACTGCGCGCGATTGCATGAACTCCCGCCTTGGCCGCGACATAGGGCAACAGACCGGTACCGGGACGCAATGCCAGCGACGAGCCACACGCGAGCAACAGCCCGCCCTCCTGCGCGAAGTGCGCAACGGCGGCGCGAAAGGTGAGCAGGACGCCCGTCAGATCGACAGCCAGGACGCGATCCCACTCGGCGAGATCGAGTTCGGTGAGCGTCGCACGGTGTGTGAGGGTGCCCGCGTTGGCGAACGCTACGTGCAACGGTCCCAGCTCGCCCACGAGGCCGTCAACCGCCGCGGTCATAGCCGCGGCGTCGGACACGTCCACTTGCCTCACGTCGGCGCGTTGCCCTATCGCGTGTACCTCGGCGGCCAAGGAGTCGAGACCGTCGCGGTTGAGATCGATCGCGGCGATATCGGCACCTTCGCTCGCCGCGCGCAACGCCGTCTCGCGCCCGATGCCGCTCCCTGCGCCGGTGATCAGCACAACCCGCCCGGCGAGCCGGGAAGACCGGTCAGCCATAGTCCGCGGTCAACACCCTCGACAGACTACCGAGGCAGACCACAAGTCGATGGTGAACGTCGCCGTACACCGATCGGAAGTTCTATGGGGCACCGTCAGAGTCGTGAGCAGGGCCGTTCAGGCTGCGCCTGCGTTGACGTCGGAGTCACGATCGAACCGCTTGCCAGCGGCAGCCGAAATCGACGAACCCCATCCGCTCGTACCAGCGCCGCGGCCAATCGTCGGTTAGGCACAAGAGCCAGATCACGTCGCACCCGGCCGCGCGCGCCCGCCGGATCGCGTCGCCGACGAGAGCCCTGCTGTGTCCGCGCTCACGCGCGGACGGTGCGGTCAGCACCGCCTCGATCACTGCGGTCGCACCATCGATGCGCAGCTGCGTAC
Organism: Acidimicrobiia bacterium; assembly: GCA_036511415.1. Classification (GTDB taxonomy): domain Bacteria; phylum Actinomycetota; class Acidimicrobiia; order IMCC26256; family PALSA-610; genus PALSA-610. The sequence continues at coordinate 19,762 of DATCCI010000394.1, read as the reverse complement.
CTGCTAACGGGACGCCGTCGTCACCCAGTACCGCGAGGTCGACAACGCGCACGTGCGCATTCGCGAACGACTCGCGCCGCACGAGATCGTTGACGGCCGCCTCGTCGATACCCGGATGGTCCCGCCGCCAACTCGGCGCCCACAAGCCGGCCATTGCCTCCTGGGTGACCGCCGCCACCCGCCCCGCCGGCACCTGTGGGTCGGGCGCGGCCGGGTCCAGCACCTGCAGACGCAGCTCCTCGACCTCCCACCCCAGATCGGTCGGCGGCGGCCGGAACGTGACGATCCGACGGTGAGCGAAACCGGCGAGCACGCGGTCGGCTTCGGCCACGATGGTCGCGGCGTCCGGGTCGCCGGTGATCCACAACGTGTTGTGTTCCCAAGAAGCGGGCACGCGCGGGTCGAGGCACGCCACGCCACCGTCGACCGGCATCACGACCGCGGCGCGCCGTTCGGCAACGCTGCGCTCGAACGCGGTCGCCCGCGCCAGAGCGTCGTCGAGTGGTGGGATCCCGACTGGCGAGACGAACACCCCCTCCGGTCCCGGCCGGTAGGGCAAGACGCTCGTCACGGCGGCGACCGGCAACGGTCCAAAGAGATGAGGGAAATGCATCGACTCCGGCACGCCCGGCTCCCCGCGCACCTCCTCGCGCAGACGGGCCCGGTCGACGACAAGGACGAGCAGGTCCTCGCGGGTGGGGAAGAAACGCTCGGCCGTGAGCGCGACCTGTTCGGTGTCGGACAGGTGGATATACCCGTCAGTCATCAGCGAGGCATCGACCACCGCACCCGCGTCGAGCGCCACTCGCCACTGCGCCGCGCCGATCAGGTGCAGCAGCGGTTCGGGTTCAGCGGTCACGGTCGTGCGCGCCGAACTTGAACCAGTAGTGCACGAACGACACGGTTCCTGCCCCCTCGCCCACCACAAGGTCAATCGGTGTCCTCGCCACGCGCCCAGACTGCCCGCCCCACCACGTTCCCGCCAACGCGGATCAGTCGTCGTTCGATCTTCGAGGACGAGGTCGGCGATCAACCGCCGTGAGCTTGACCGCCGCGTTCCCTATCAGGTTTCCAATTACCAACGTCTGGCGCACGCCCGAAATCATGGCTAACGAAATTGGGTCACGGGACAACCGCGCGACCCCGCGTCTACACTCCGCGTATCGCCGCGACACCGATTTCTCGCCGTCGTCTCCTGCAAGGCATGGCCGCCGGCGCAGGCCTCGTCTTGGTCGCGGGTTGCACACCGCCGTTGCTGATGCCTCCGCCGGAGCACCGGCGTCGCCATCCGATCCGGCCGCCCGGCAGCCGTCCCGATCCGCGCAAGCCCGAAGGCACCGACCTCCTGCCGAAGGTCGAGCACATCGTCATCTACATGCAGGAGAACCACTCCTACGACAACTACCTCGGGCTGCTACGCCGCGGTGACGGGTTGCGCCTCGGTCACGACGGAACGCCGAGGAACACGAACCCCGACCTGCAGGGCAACCCGGTGCGCATGTTCCATCTCGACAGCACCTGCGACACCCATGCGGGTGCCAGCCAGTCGTGGAACGACAGCCACATCTCGTTCGACGGCGGCGGGATGGACGGCTTCGTTCGGGCGGCGAACGGCGCGACCGGGAGCATGGGCTACTACGACGAGCACGACATTCCCTTCTACTACGGGCTCGCGGAGACGTTTCCCGTCTGCGACCGGTGGTTCTGTTCTGCCCTCGCGCAGACGTTCCCGAACCGCCGTTACCTGCAGGCGGCCACGTCCGTCGGCATCGTCTCGACGGACATCCAAGAAGTGCTCGCCACTCCGACCGCGCCCAACGGGGTGATCTGGGAACGGCTGAACGCGCACGGCATCAGCTGGAACGACTACGCGATCGACCTCTCCGACATCCTGCTGTTCCCGACGTTCGCGGCGTCGAACTCCAGCCACGTCAAGACGTTCAACGACTTCCTCACCGATTGTGCGAAGGGGACGCTGCCGCAGGTGAGCATCATCAGCCCCGGCGACACGAAATACACGGAGGAGTCGCCCGCCGACATCGAGAACGGCGAGGCCTACAGCTCGGCGATTATCAATGCGGTGATGCACTCGCCGGCGTGGCCGAACACGGTGATGTTCTTCATGTACGACGAGCACGGCGGCTACTACGACCACGTCCCGCCGCCGCCCGCGATCGCTCCCGACAACATCGCGCCGCGTATACACGTGCCGCCCGACCAGCCGGGCGCGTTCGACCGTTACGGCGTTCGGGTCCCGGCGTACGTCATCTCGCCGTTCGCGAAGAAGCACTACGTGTCGCACGTGGTGCACGACCACACGTCGGTGTTGAAGTTCATCGAGACCAAGTGGAACCTCGGCGCGCTCACGTATCGAGACGCGAACGCCGACAACCTGCTCGACACGCTGAACTTCCATCACCCGGCGTTTCTCGAGCCGCCCACGCTTCCCAAGCCGGCGTTGCCCGCGACGGGCAGCACCTGCCAGCCGCTCCCGCCCCCGCCGACGAGCCCGTCGCCGAGCGCGCCCGGATCCGCGTTGACGGTCGCGGGCATCGGGGCGCTGCTCGCCCAGCGCGAGCACCGGCGCGCCGAGGTGCGTGCCGCGCGCGCCCCGGTCGACGCCTGAACGCTCCGGTAGAGAGGCCGCCGCGCGTTCAACGGTGCCGGTGCAGTGCCAGACGGGCGGCTTGCCAACCGCACATGCCGTGCACTCCGCCGCCGGGTGGCGTCGACGACGAACACATGTACATGCCCGCGACCGGGGTAGCCCAGGGGTGCAACGACAGTCGCGGGCGCGCGAAGAACTGCCGGAGGTCGGCGACTCCGCAGTTGATGTCGCCCCCGATGTAGTTGGCGTCGTACTGCTCCATCGCCGCGGGCCCCATGACGTGGCGCGCGAGGATGCGGTCGCGAAAGCCGGGTGCGAACCGCTCGACCTGCGCTTCGATGGCGTCGGTCATGTCGACGGTCGAGCCGTGAGGCACATGGCAGTAGGCCCACGCGGTGTGCTTGCCCGCCGGCGCGCGCGTCGGATCGAAAGGCGATTGCTGTACGAACAGCGTGAACGGGCGCTCGGGATGGCGCCCGCGCTGCACGTCGAGCTCGTTGGCTGCGACCTCCGCACCGGTGCCACCGAGGTGCACGGTCGCGGCGCGCAGGCACTCGGAGTTCGTCCACGGTGCCGGGCCCTCGAGCGCCCAATCCACCTTGAACACTCCCGGTCCGTAGCGATAGCGCGTGAGCGCGCGGCGATAGCGGGCGGGGAGCCGGCCGTCGTCGACGGCCAGCATCTGCCGCGGGGTGAGGTCGAGCAAGGTCGCGCGCGTCGCCGGGAGATCCCGCAGCGAGGTGACTCGGTGGTTGCACTCGATCGTGCCGCCGCGTGCCTCCACGATCGACGCGAGCGCGTCGGCGATCGCCCCCGAACCGCCCCGGGCCATCGGCCAACCCACGTGGTGCGCCAGCATGCCGAGAAACAGTCCGAAGCCGGCCGTTGCCGGCGACTGCAACGAGAGCATCGAGTGGGCGGCCATACCGCTGACCAGCGCGGCGGGCGCGTCGGTGTCGAAGCGCCGCACGACGCGTGTCGCAGGTTGGATCCCGGTGAGGCCGTATCGCGCCAGCCACCACGGATGGCGCGGTGGCAGGTCGAGGGGCGACATCAACGCCTCGACCAGCTTGTCGCCGGCGCGGACGAACGGCCCGACGAGGCGACGGTACGCCCGCGCGTCGCTTCCGAAGCCCGCCGCGGTTGTTTCCACCGAACGCTCGAGCAGCGCGACCCGACCACCGTCGAGTGGATGCGCGAGCGGCACATCGGGATGGATCCATTCGACGCCGTGCTCGGCGAGCGGCAGCGAACGCATGGCGGGCGACGCGATCGCCAGCGGATGAATCGCCGAGCACACGTCGTGCACGAAGCCCGGCGCGGTGAGCTGCTTCGAGCGGCTGCCCCCTCCGGCCTCGGGCGCGGCTTCGAGCACGAGCACGCGCCACCCCGCGTCGGCGAGCACGGCCGCGCCGACCAGGCCGTTCGGGCCGGCGCCGACAACGACGGCGTCGTAGCTGGATTCGGGCTTCAACCGCGGTGCTGCCGGCGTTGACGAACGGCTCGTAGTCGGATTGCTTCTCGGCGCACGTGTGCCCCTACCCCGAGGCGGCCGGCCGGCTGTCGCTGATCTCGCGCAGCTTGTTGCGGTCGATCTGCGAGACGTCGGCAACCGCGACGCGCGACTTGGTGATGGCGCGCAGCGTCGCCGTGCGGCGGCCTTCGGGTTCGATGATCGCCCGCTCGCCGAGGATCGCACCCGGTCCGAGCTCACCGAGGACCTCGCCGTCGACCTCGAGCGCGAGTACGCCGTCGAGCAGGAGGAACAGCTCGTGCCCCGGCTCTCCCTGCTGCATGAGTACTTGGCCCGCCTTGATCGTGCGGAGCTTGGGCTTCTCGCCGCCGCTCATGATCTGGGTCGACAACTCTCGTTCCAACGCGGTCTCGACCGTGGTCACGAGCGTGGGTGAGTCGAGGTCTCCCCAGGGGGTGTGCTTGCCGAACGAGTGACGCCACCATTCCTTGAAGTCGGCGAGCCCGGCCTTCCCGGCGAGCTTGCCGTCATGGTCGAACACCCAGTGACGCGGGAACGGACTCGCACCGACGAAGTCCCAATCGGCGCGGCCGTCGGCGTGCAGCACGAGCGCGAGCGTCGTCCACACCGTCGGCGCCTGGAATTTCAAGAAGGGGGGACGGTTCACGTGCCGCGGCGCGGGCAGCGCCACGTGGCCGCCGAAGGTCTGCACGAAGCGCACCGACGTGTCGGTCACTTCGGGTTGCGCCCGAAGCTCCTCGAACTCGACGGCCGCGAACCGGGCGAGGTCCTTCGAGCCCAGCCGTATGGTCGTCGCGCCCATCACGCTCCCGCCTTCGTAGCCGTAGTCGGTGATGGCGTCGCCCTTGACCTCGATCCACGCATGCAGCCGGTTGGCGTAACGGAAGCGGTCGTCACGTTTCATCTCGGCGAGGTCGTACAACTGGTCGGGGGGCGGGTCGTCGTAGTGGGTGAAGCCCGATTCGAAGACCGCCTTGTTCAGGCCGGTGACGGCGTACGAGGGGATCCAGGAGAGCGTGGTGACGGAATGCTCTATGCGCATGGCCGACCTCCCTATCGGTGTCGGACCCGACGGTAACGGCGAACCGGCCCTTGCAACAATTGGGCGAGGCGGTGCGGCGTCGAGCCGGCGCGCTATTTCTCGGGCCCAATTTCTTGCCCTCTATTTCTCGGCGCTGCCGGCGCGCCCGTGCTTCCAGTATCCGCGCACCGTTGCCCGGTCGCGGGAGAGCGATCGCTCCTCGAACAGATGGCGGCGGATGCGTTGCATCGCCGCGGCTTCACCCGCCGCCCAGACCCGCCCGCCCGGTGCGAGCTCCGAGGCGCGAACGGCGGCGACGAGCGCGTCGCCGGGAGGAGCGCCCGGCGCCAGGTCGTGCCATTCGATCGTCGCCCGCGGGTGGTCGGGCAATGCCAGGCGCGCGTCGGGCCGCGCGACCTCGATGAGGACCTGGGTCGGCGTTTCGGCGGGCAGGGCTTCGAGGAGCTGGCTGATCGCCGGGATGGCGGTCTCGTCGCCGGCGAGGAGAAAGGCAGGCGCGTCGGGATCGATCGCGTAGCCGCGACCGGGGCCCGAGACGGCCGCCAGCTCACCGGGTCCGGCCGCGGCCGCCCATCTGGATGCGACCCCGTCGCCGTGGATGACGGCTTCGAGGTCGAGCTCGAGGACGTCCGGGTCGAGGCGGCGCGGCGTGAACGTGCGGATCGTCGGCCGCCGGCCGTCGGGCAGGAGGAACTCATTGCCGTTCCAGCGCGGGAGCGCGAGCCCCTCACTCGGCGATGCGGGAAGCAGCAATCGGACGCTCGCGGCCGGTTCTTCGACGACGAGGCCGTCGAGGTCGGCGCCGTGCAACGTGACCCGGACGAGACGCGGGCTCGAAGGTTCGACCCGGCGCACCGAGACGCGGCGAAACCGTGGAGGTTCGCGCCGCGTGCGCAGCGGGTTCGATCCCGGTTCGGAGCTGTTCATCGAGGACCAGCCTTTCATCTCGCGCCCTCGCGTGAGGATTGCTCCTCGCGCGAGGATTGGTGTCGTGCCCGACGATCCGTTGCCGTCGCCGCGAGTTGTCGATCGCACCGCGGCGCGGGTGTTGGTCGTCGACGACGACGGCGCGGTGTTGCTGTTGCGCGGTTGCGATCCGGCGCGACCCGCGGCCGGAACCTGGTGGTTCACCCCGGGGGGCGGGCTCGACGAAGGCGAGACCGTGCAATCCGCGGCGCGGCGAGAGCTGCGGGAGGAGACCGGGCTCGCAGTCGGCGAGTTGGGACCCGTCGTGTTCCGCCGGACCGCCTTGTTCGACTTCGAGGGTGTCCGCTACCGGCAGCAGGAGCACTTCTTCTGCGTGCGGGGCCGGCGGTTCGCGATCGACGACTCGGATTGGACCGATGTCGAACGCCGGTCGGTGCTGGGCCATCGTTGGTGGACGCTCGCCGAGCTCGTCACGACCCGCGAGACCGTCCACCCCGAGCAGCTCGCGTCGATTCTGCGCGACCTCGTGCCGCGTGGTTCCGCGGCGGTCGACTGACCGCACTCGCAACGGCGCGGCTCAGGCCGAGATCGGCGGTACCGGCTGCGGGGGAGGCGGGCCGACGTACTGCGCGCTCGGCCGGATGAGCCGGTTGTCGGCCGCTTGCTCGAGAATGTGCGCGCACCAGCCGATGACCCGGCTGGCCGCGAACGTGGGCGTGAAGAGCTCGCGCGGGACGCCGCAACGATCCATGACGATGCCCGCGTAGAACTCCACGTTCGTGTAGAGACGACGTCCCGGCTTCATCTCGTCGAGAACTCTGATCGCGGTCGCCTCGATGTGGCGCGCGAGCTCCATCTTGTCGCCACCGAGCGAGTCCGCGACCTCGCGCAGCATCAACGAACGCGGGTCGTCGGTCTTGTACACGCGATGGCCGAAGCCCATGAGGCGGTCGCCGCGCTCTACCGCGGCGCGCAACCAGGGCTCCGCTCGGTCGGGCGTGCCGATCTCGTCGAGCATCTGCAGCGCGCGGCTGGGCGCCCCACCGTGCAACGGACCCGACAGCGCGCCGATCGCGCCGACGACCGCGGCGCCGAGATCGGCGCCGGTCGAGGTGATGACGCGCGCCGTGAACGTCGACGCGTTGAAACCGTGGTCGACCGTGGAGATGAGATACTTCTCGACGGCGGCGGAGTATTCGGCCGCGGGCACCTCGCCGTGCATCATGTAGAGGTAGTTGGCCGCGTACGCGAGATCGTCGCGCGGTGCAACCGGATCGAGTCCCCGGCGCAACCGCCAGAGCGCGCAGATCAGGCTCGGGACAACCGCACAGGTCGACATCGCGTTGTCGTGCAGGGTCGCGGCGTCGATGTCGTGTGACGCCCGGAAGCCGAGCGCCGCGCCGTACTGCGACAGCGCGGTACGCACCGCGTCGAGGGGAACGAACATCTCGCCGGCGCGCGCGATCTCGGGGAGCACGTCGGCGACCGCGGTCGGGATCGCGCGGCGCGGCCGGATGTCGGCAGTGAACGCCTCGCGTTCGGCGACCGTCGTCGGCAGCCGCCCTTCGAACAACAGCTGCCAGACGTCCTCGATCGGTCGCGACTTCGCGAGGTCGACCGCGCTGTACTGGCGGTAGTGGTAGAAGCCCTCGAGGCCGCGCACGTCGCCGACGCTGGTGTCGGCCACGACGACGCCCTCGAGCCCCTTCGGCACCTCGTGGGCCTGTGCATCGGCCGGCTGGATCATCGCGACGCGCATCAGGTCGCGCATCGACACGATCCCCACGAGCTTGGGTCCCGTGCCATCGCTCTCCACGACGGGAATGTGCCGGTATCCGCCCTCCGCCAGGCTCGCGAACGCGGCGCGCGCTTCTACCCCGGGGCCGATCGTGTGCGGGTCGGGCGTCATCCACTCCGACACCTTGGCGGTCGAAGCGTCGGATCCGGCCGCCGCCAAGCGGATCATGTCGCGCTCGGTCAGGATGCCGATGGCGCGGTCGTCGTGGTCGACCACGACGACGGAGCCGACCCGGTGCTCGCGCATGTGTTGGGCCGCGAGTGCAACCGTCTCCGCGGGTTGCGCGGTGACGACCGGCTGACTCATGAGATCGCCGACCGTCCGTTCCGTAGCCACGTCCGGATTCTACGACGGGGGCGGAGCGGCGCGGCCGTGACGGCCCGCGCCGGCCGCGAACCGGGAAGCGCCGGCGAACGATTCCCCGGAGCGCAGGACGCGCAGCCCGTGCTCGAGCTCGACCTGGATCGCATCGTCGAGACCGAGACCCCATTGCGCATAGCTCGACGAGCGGTCTTCGCGCAGGCATACCTGGGGCAGCGCGCTGAGCTCGGTTGCGAGCTCGATCGCGTGCCGCCGCGCGTCGCCCGGCTCGGTGAGACGGTTGGCGAGCCCCATGCGCAGGGCCTCGTCGCCGCTCACACCACGGCCGGTCAGGATGAGGTCGAGCGCGTGCGAATGACCGATGAGGCGCGGCAGGCGGACCGTGCCGCCGTCGATGAGCGGGACCCCCCAGCGCCGGCAGAACACGCCGAACACGGCGTCGCGCGCGGCCACGCGTAGGTCGCACCACAGCGACAGCTCGAGACCACCCGCCACCGCGAATCCCTCGACCGCGGCGATCACCGGCTTCGAGAGCAGCATCCTCGTCGGTCCCATCGGACCGTCGCCCTCGGGCCGAACCGTGTTGCCGCCGTTGTCGCCGATCGCCTTCAGGTCGGCTCCCGCGCAGAACGTGCCGCCTGCCCCGGTCAGGACCGCGACATCGCGCGCGTCATCGGCATCGAAGGCGCGGAATGCGTCGGCGAGCTCGGCGGCGGTGGCGCGATCGACTGCATTGCGCACCGCCGGTCGATCGATGGTCACGACGGCGACGCGGTCGACGTGTTCGATGTTGACGTTCATTCGGGCTCCCTTCTGGCGTCCAAGTGCGCGCGCTCGTTGAGCGAAGCGAGAGAGCGCACTCCCGTACGTGACGCGGCCATGCGCGAGAGTGATGTGTAGTGCGGCTCGAACCAGAGATGGCGGTCGAGGCCGAGCGTGAGGGCGAGAGCGACGTTGATGACTCCACCGTGGCAGACCGCGACGACTCGTCGACCCGGATGCGCATCCACGATCTCGTCGAGCGTGGTCGCGACGCGGGCTCGGAACGTGTCAGTCGATTCCGCGCCGAATTCCTCCCACCTGCCTTCGTACATCGCGCTGAGATGCGGATCGTTCGTCGCGCGCAGCTCCTCCATCGGGATGTACGAGTCGGACTGCGCGTCGTACTCGACGAGCCCTTCGACGACCTGCACCGCGAGATCGTGTGCGCGCGCGATGGGCTCGGCGGTCTCGACCGCGCGCCGCTGCGGGCTCGACAGGACGACGTCGATCGGTTCGAACGCGAGCCACGCGGCGAGGCGCTCCGCCTGTTCGCGGCCGCGCGGGGTGAGCGGGGGATCCGCCGGCACGCCGCGTCCCGCCGCGATCCGTTCCGGTTCCCCGTGCCGCACCCAGAGCAGGTCCATGTCAGCGCGATCTCATCGAAGGATGAATCCGAGGGTTGCCTCGAGCTCGGCGAGCGCGACGTCGGTGTCGACGACCTTGATCGTCGCCATGCCCATCTCGCGGGCCGGCTTGAGATTCATCCCGAGATCGTCGAGGAACACGGTCTCCGACGCCAGCACGTCCAGGCGGGCAAGTGCCAATGCGTAGATGCGCGGGTCCGGCTTTCGCAGCCCTTCGACGGCTGATTCCACGATCACGTCGAACAGCCCGGCCTCGTGCAGCCCGTTCGGTGTCGAGCGGGGTTCCTCGTCCGCCCAGTTGTTCGTCAACGCTGCGGTGCGCAGACCGCTCGAACGGATCCGTTCGATCGCGCGCGTCATCTCCGGCCGCGCGCCGAGCGCCGTGCCGATGCGGCCCATCAGCGCGCGGGCGTCGAGCCGGAACCCCGCCGCGAACGCCTCGGCCTCGATCGCGTCGACGAACTCGTCCAGGCTCAGCTCGCCGCGTTCGAGTGCCGCCCATGCGCCCGATTCGCTGCTCGTGCGGATCAGCGTGCGGACGGTGCCCGGCTCCAGGTCGTTGCCACGGTCGTAGGCGTCGAAGGCCTCGAACGGCGAGGGGAACACGACGCCGCCGAGGTCGAAGATCACCGCGCGGTACGGCATCACTCGGGGTCGATCGTGGGGTCGGCGGGATCGACGAGCACTCCGGGATTGAGAATGCCGGCCGGGTCGACGGCGGCCTTGGCGGCGATCAAGGCGGCCGCGAACGGATCGGGCCGTTGCCGGTCGTACCAGCGGCGGTGATCGCGACCGACCGCGTGGTGATGCGTGATCGTCCCGCCGTGCTGCGCGATGGCGGCGGCGGCCGCGGCCTTGATGGCCTCCCACTGCGCGAGCTGTTCGGGTTCGGTTCCCCGGGCGAGCACCGTGAAGTAGGGGGCGGGACCGTCGGGATAGACGTGCGTGAACCGGCAGGTGACGACCGCGGGCCAGGCACCCGCGGCCTGCGCGGTGTCGAGGACCGCTTTCGTCACACCGTCGCGCAGGGCCGCGAACGCGTCCCACGTGCAGGCTGTCTCGAACGTCTCGGAGATCGCACCGAGCCCGACGAGCGCGTCGCGCGTGTACGGCGCGCGGATGAACGCGTTACGCCACGAACCGGCTGCCCCGTCGCGCGCGCCTTCGGATCGCGCACCGTCGCGCACCGAGATGGCGTCGTCGGAGACGATGCCGCCGTGGTCGCGTACGCACTCGACCGAGCGTTCGATCCACGGCCCGAGGGGATGGTCGGCCGACTCGAAGGCCAGCAGCAGCAGCGCGTCGCCCGTGTCGTCGGCGCCCGTGAGCCCGGCCTCGACCGCGTCGAGGAGGCGACAGTTCGCCGGGTACAGCCCGGTCTGGGAGATCGCACGGGCGGCGTCGACGGCGCCTTCGAATGTGGTGAAGCGTGCGGTGGCCGACGCCCGGAACGTCGGCCGATCCTGCAACCGCATCCAGGCTTCGGTGATCACGCCGAGGATTCCCTCGGAACCCAATAGGGCGCGATCCGGTGAAGGGCCCGCGCCCGATCCGGGAAGGCGCCGGCTCTCCCAGATGCCGCGCGGCGTTACCGCGCGGATCGACTCCACGAAATCGTCGATGTGCGTATGAAGCGTCGCGTAGTGGCCGCCTGATCGCGTCGCGAGCCATCCGCCGAGGGTCGAGAACTCGAACGACTGCGGGAAGTGGCGGAGCGTCAACGCGTGCGGTCGGAGCTGGTCTTCGAGCGCCGGTCCGTACACGCCCGCCTGGATGCGCGCCGCGCGCGACGTGCGGTCGACCTCGAGCACGCGGTCGAGCGCGCGCAGGTCGATGCTGACCGCGCCGCGATAGTCGTCGCCGACGTCGCACTCGATGCCACCGACCACCGACGAGCCGCCGCCGTAGGGCACCGCCGCGATGCGTTGATCGGAGCACCAGTCGAGCAGGGCGACGATGTCGGCTTCATCGCCGGGGATCGCGACCAGGTCAGGGGGACGGGAGAAGTCTCGGTGCAGCGCCCGCCAGACGTCACGGAACGACTTGCCGTAGGTGTGGCCGGCGCGTTCGAACGGGTCGTCCGTGCACAGCGGCGCGAGCGAGGTGGGCGGCGCGATCCGGGGCGCGGGCAGGTCGAGCTCGTCGACCACCGGCGGGGTGATCGGATCGCGGCGTTCGCCTCCGAACCGCATCGCGATCGTCTCGCCGAGCTTGCGCTGCTGTGCGGCCGACGGCCCCTCGCCCTCGACCCCCCAGCCCCAGAACCGGCGAGTGTGCTGCACGCCCCGGACCCTAGACGGCGTGGCGCCCCAGACATCCGGGTCGTGCGCCATCCGGGTCGCGCGCCGTCCGGCGCTCGGGCCCGTCCGGGTCAGGCGAGGTCGGCGTCGCGTTTGTCGACGAACGCCTGGCGGAGCTCGTCGCTGTCGCCCAGGAGGTTGAGCTCGAACGTGAAGCCCTGCTCGAACCGGTACGAGCGCTTGACGTCGACCGGGTCGATCATGTTGAGCGACTCCTTCGCCCGGCGCATGACGATCGGGCTCTTCTCGGCGATCACCGCCGCGAGCTCCAGCGCGACGTCGAGGAGCTCGGCGCGCGCGACGACACGCTCGACGGTGCCGAACGCGAGGAGCTCGGGCGCGGTGATGGTCGTGCCGGTGAGGAACATGGCGCGCAGCTTGTGCTGCGGCACGAAACGGGCAAGATGGGTGGCGACGCCGAGCGCGCCCCGGTCGACCTCGGGCAGGCCGAATGTCGCGTCGTCCGAGGCGACGACGATGTCGGCGTTGCCGGCGAGACCGATGCCACCACCGACACAGAAGCCCTGTACCGCCGCGATCACGGGGACCTCGCACTCGTACACCGCCGCGAACGCCTCGTAACACCCCCGGTTCACCCCGACGAGCGACTCGTGCGTCGGGTCGGCTACGAGCTCCTTGATGTCGACTCCGGCCTGGAAGCCCTTGCCCTCGGCCCGCAGGATCACGACGCGTGTGTTGGGATCGCGACCTGCGGCGCGCATCGCTTCGGCGAGCTGGAACCAGCCCGCGACGGGCAACGCGTTCACGGGCGGGTTGTCGATCGTGACGATGACGACGTGCTCGCGAGTTTCCGAGCGGATCATGCGCGGGAGCATACTTCCGGACATGTTCGGAACCGGCGCCTCGAGCTTGTGGTCTGCGACACTGCCGGTCGAAGACCGGGTCGCGCGCTCGGAGCTCGGAGGCGACGTCGCCGCCGACGTCGCGGTCGTCGGTGGTGGGTACACGGGGCTCTGGACCGCGTACGCGCTGAAGCAAGCTGATCCGTCGCTGCGCATCGTCGTGTGCGAACGCGAGGTCGTGGGCTTCGGGGCGTCGGGCCGCAACGGCGGGTGGTGCTCGGCGTTGTTCGCCGGGAGCCGCGATGCGACCGCGCGCCGCCACGGTCGGGATGCCGTCGTCGCGATGCAGCGCGCGATGTTCGCGACGCTCGACGAGATCGACCACGTCGTCGTCGACGAAGCGATCGCGTGCGACTGGGCGCGTGGCGGCACCGTCCAGGTCGCGACCCTCCCCGCGCACCTCACCCGTCTGCGACAGGAGCTCGACGACCATCGAGCGTGGGGGTTCGGCGCCGACGACTACCGCGAGCTGTCATCCGCCGACGCGAGCGCGCTTATCGGTTGCCAGCCGAACCTCGGCGCGTTGTTCACACCGCATTGCGCGGCGATCCATCCCGCGAAGCTCGTGCACGGTTTGGCGCGCGCGGTCGAACGTCTCGGCGTGACGATCTCCGAGCACACGCCGGTACTCGCGATCGAGCCGGGCCGGCTGCGCACCACCCACGGAACGGTGCGCGCCGAAATCGTCGTGCGCGCGACGGAGGCGTTCAGCGCCGAGCTCCCCGGTCTGGCTCGAGCGATCGCGCCCGTGTACTCGCTGATGATCGCGACCGAGCCGCTCTCGGACGGGTTCTGGGCGGATGCCGGGCTCGGCACGCGGCCGACGTTCGCCGACTACCGCCACATGATCATCTACGGGCAGCGCACCGCCGACGGCCGGCTGGCGTTCGGCGGCCGGGGGACGCCCTACCACTTCGGTTCGCGGGTTCGACCGCAGTTCGATCTCGACCCGCGCGTCTTCGCCTCGCTGCACGCGACCCTGCGGTCGCTGTTCCCCGGGCTCGGCGACGCCGCGATCACCCACCGCTGGGGCGGCGCGGTCGGCGTGCCGCGCGACTGGTACCCGTCGGTGGGATTCGACCGTACCGCTGGTCTGGCGTGGGCCGGCGGGTACGTCGGCGACGGCGTGAGCACCACGAATCTCGCCGGGCGTACGATCGCCGACCTGGTCCTCGGACGCGACACCGAGCTCGTACACCTGCCGTGGGTGGGCCACCGGTCGCCGCGCTGGGAGCCCGAGCCCTTCCGTTTTCTCGGCGTCAATCTCTCCCGGAAGATCGTCGAGTCGATCGACCGCGCCGAGGTCGCGGGCCGCGACCCGAGACGGCGGGCCCGGGCGGTCGAGCGGTTGCTGGGCTGAGCGTCGCCGGCGACAGCGCAGCACTCGCCCTAGTCGAACTCCGGCATCGGGGGGAGCTCCCGGTCGGCGAGCGCGTCGAATCGATCGCGCAGCTGCTGCGCGTAGCTCGGCTTGGTCGGGACGAGGAACTGCTCGGTGCGGATCGCGTCGAGGATCATTGCCGCCACGTCCTGCGGCCGTGCGCCCTGCGTCGACGTGAGGTCGGTCAGTGCCTGCTCGACGAATTGCGCGTCGTCGGAACGCGTGGCCGCGAGCGCCGCGGGGCGGTTGCGCCCCGACGTCGCGATGCGCGTCGCGACTGCACCCGGTACCACGGCCGACACCTTGATGGGCGCACCGATCGCGCGCAGGTCGTGGGCGAGACATTCCGTGGCCGCCTGGGCTGCGAACTTCGACACCGTGTACGGACCCGAGAACGCGTTCGTGCACACACCGGCCATCGACACGGTGTTGACGATGTGTGCGGCGGTTCCCGCGGCGAGCATGCGCGGCACGAACGCGCGGATCGCGTTGAGGATGCCCCACAGGTTGACTCCCAGCGTCCAGGCGAAGTCCGAGGGGGGACGTTCCCACATGAGCCCGCCCGCGAACACGCCCGCGTTGTTACACAGTACGTCGGTCGAGCCGAACATCTCGTAGGTGTGCTCGGCGAGGGCGTCGACCTCGTCGAAATCGGCGACATCGGTGACGAAGCTGCTCGCTCCGTCGAGCTCGTAGACCGTCTCGGCCAGGGCGGTCGCCTCGATGTCGGCCGCGACCACGCGCATCTGCTCGCTTGCGAATCGCCGCACGAGGGCGCGGCCGATACCGCTGCCGGCACCGGTCACGACCGCCACCTTGCCGTGAAGTTGTTCCATCGCCGCATCGTGGCAGAGGATTCCCGTCATGAGCGAGCGCATCGAGAAGCTGGTCGCCGAGCTGACGCTCGACGAGAAGGCCGCACTGGTCGCGGGTGTCGACCTGTGGCACGGTCCCGGTGTCGAGCGGTTGGGCGTGCCGCCGCTCAAGGTCACCGACGGTCCGAGCGGGGCGCGCGGCGAGCAGTGGTCGGGTCGTCCGTCGGCGAACTTTCCGTGCGGGACGGCACTCGGCGCCACCTGGAACCCCGAGCTCGTACACGAGGTCGGCAAGCGGCTCGGGGTCGAGGCGAAGCGCAAGCGGGCCCATGCGCTGCTCGCGCCGACCGTCAACATCCACCGTCACCCGCTCGCGGGCCGGAATTTCGAGTGCTACTCGGAGGACCCCGTGCTGTCGGCGCGTATGGCCGTCGCGTACATCACCGGCGTTCAGTCGCAGGGTGTCGCGTGCACCGTGAAGCACTTCGTCGCGAACGACTCGGAGTTCGAGCGCATGACGATCAGTTCGGAGGTCGACGAACGGACCCTGCGGGAAATCTCGCTCGTGCCCTTCGAGGCCGCGGTGACCGAGGCCGGCACCTGGGCGCTGATGACCGCGTACAACCGGGTCAACGGCCCCTACTGCAGTGAGCACGCCGCGCTCATCGCGATCTTGCGCGACGAATGGGGCTTCGACGGCCTCGTCATGTCGGATTGGTACGGCACGCACAGCACCGTCCCGGCCGCGA
Source organism: Acidimicrobiia bacterium (assembly GCA_036511415.1). Classification (GTDB taxonomy): domain Bacteria; phylum Actinomycetota; class Acidimicrobiia; order IMCC26256; family PALSA-610; genus PALSA-610. Next base: position 4,057 of record DATCCI010000394.1, on the reverse strand, counting down.
GTGCCGGGCTCGACCTCGAGATGCCGGGACCGCCGCAGTTCTTCGGCGAGAAGCTCGCGGCGGCCGTGCGTTCGGGCGAGGTCGCGGAAACGACGCTCGATGAGAAGGTTCACCGCGTGTTGACGTTGATCGAGCGCACCGGCCGGCTCGCCGACGGAGGCCCCCACTCCGAGGAGTGCGTCGACGACCCCATCGACCGCGCGGTCGCGCGACGGGCGGCCGGAGAGAGCTTCGTGCTCTTGCGCAACGAACGCTGCACGCTGCCGCTCGCGGCGACGGCCCGAACCCTCGCGGTCATCGGCCCGAACGCCGACGCGACGGTGATCCAGGGCGGCGGCAGCGCGCGGGTGACGCCGCACCCGCCGGTATCGCCCCTCGCGGGGCTGCGCGCCCGCTTCGCGCCCGCGGGGGTGGAGGTCGCGCACGAGCGCGGTTGCTTCAGCTTCAAGCGCACACCGGTGCTCGAGCATCCCGTGCTGCGCGACCCGCTGCAGGTGCGGTACTACGCGGGTCGCGAGCGGGCCGGCGACCCGGTGCACGAGGAGCACTCGGCCCGCGGGCTCTTCACGTTCATCGGTCCCGTGGGCCACGGTGTTCCGAACGAGTTCTCCCTCGAAGCGCGCGGCACGATCGTGGCGCCCGAGACCGGCGCATGGACCTTCACGCTCGTGCAGGTGGGCCGGGCGAAGCTCTCGGTCGACGGCGAGGTCGTCGTCGACAACTGGAACCCGACCGGCCGCAGCGATGCGTTCATGGGCTACGGCAGCGCCGAGGCGGCGGGGACGATCATGCTGACCGCGGGCGAGCCGCACACGCTCGAGGTGGAGTTCGTTCCACCCGGTGGTCTCGGCGGGCTCGAGATCGGATGCCGGCCGCCGGCCCCGCCCGACCTGATGGAGCGGGCGGTCGCGCTCGCGCGACGCGCCGACGCGGTCGTGTGCGTCGTCGGTACCGACAACGACTGGGAGACCGAAGGCAACGACCGCGAGTCGATGGCGTTGCCACCTCCGCAGGATGAGCTGGTCCGTGCGATCGCCGCGGTCAACCCGAGCACGGTCGTCGTGGTGAACGCGGCGTCACCGATCGAGATGCCGTGGGGCGACGATGTGGCCGCGATCATCCAGGCCTGGTTCCCGGGTGAGGAATGGGGGAACGCGCTCGCGGACGTGCTTTCGGGCGACGTCTCGCCGTCCGGGAAGCTGCCGACGACGGTCCCGGTGCGGCTCGAGGACACCCCCGCGTTCACGAACTATCCGGGTGAACGAGGCCAGGTGCGGTACGGCGAAGGGCTCTTCGTCGGCTACCGCTGGTACGACGCCCGGTGCATCGAGCCCCGTTACTGCTTCGGCCACGGCTTGTCGTACACCACGTTCGAGCTGGGCGTGCCGACGTGGGACGGCGACGCGTTGCATGTCCGGGTGACGAACACCGGCGCGGTGCGCGGTGCCGAGACCGTGCAGTGCTACGTGCGCGACGCGGAGGCGTCGGTGGCTCGCCCGCGCCAGGAGTTGAAGGCGTTCGCGAAGGTGTGGCTCGAAGCGGGAGCATCGGAGGATCTGACGCTGCGGCTCGACGAGCGTGCGTTCGCGTTCTGGGACGTGGCCGCGCACGCGTGGACCGTCGAGCCGGGCGAGTTCGAGCTGCGTGTCGGCACGTCGTCACGTGAGATCGCGCATCGCCTCACGATCGAGCACGGGTAGTGGCCGCGCGACCCACCCTTACCGTCGGGCTCGCGAACTACGGCGCCACCTTTCCCCCGGGCGAGTGGCGGCGGTTCGTCGACCTCGGTCGCGCCGCCGACGACGCCGGCATCGATCGGATCGTCGTCGTCGATCACGTCGTGATGGGCCCGCACACCGACAACTACGTCTGGGGAAAGTTCCCGGTCCCGCCCGACGCGCCGTGGTTCGAGCCGTTGACGATGCTCGCCGCGCTCGCGGGGGCGACCGCTCGCGTGCGCCTAGCGACCGGCATTCTCATCGCGCCGTTACGCCCTGCCGCTTTGCTCGCCAAGCAGGTCGCGACCCTCGACCAGGTCTCGGGCGGACGGGTCGATCTCGGCGTAGGTACGGGCTGGCAGCGCGAGGAGTACGACGCGCAGGGTCTGGCGTTCGAAAGCCGTGGACAACTGCTCGACGACACGCTCGCGGCTTGCCGGGTGTTGTGGCGTGACACGCCCGCACAGCTGGACGCACCGACACTGTCGTTTCGCGACATCTACTGCGAGCCGAAGCCGTTGCAGGCGCACGGGGTGCCGATCTGGATCGCGGGCACGCTGCACGCCCGCAACCTCGCCCGTGTCGTCGACTACGGATCGGGATGGATCCCGATCATGGGCGAGACCGTCGAGGGCATCGCCACCGGTGCGAACCGAATTCGAGATGCGTTCGCCGCTGCGGGTCGGGACCCGTCGACGCTGCAGGTTCAGGCCCCACTGCGCATGGCGGCGGGAGGCGACGGCCGTCCCGATCTCGGGGCGAGCATGGCTTCGGTCCCCGACCTCGTCGCGGCCGGCGCCACCGATGTGATCGTGACGCTGCGCGCCTTCGCTCGCGAGGCCGACGGCGCGGCCGAAGCGATGGTGCGAATGCGTCAACAGTTCGACGTGGTCACCTCCTGAACGCCAGGCGCAGATCCGGAGGCCCGGCTGGTGATGCCAGTGCGCGTCTCCTTGGAGGGCCGGAGGTCGAAGCCGAATAGTCAACGCCAGGCGCAGATCCGGAGGCCCGGCTGGTGATGCCAGTGCGCGTCTCGTTGGAGGGCCGGAGGTCGAAGCCGAATAGTTAAGGCACTAGCGTCTTCGGTGTGCTGACGCCGTTCGACGACTACCCGATCCATCAGACGCCGCTCCCGCTCGCGCACCCCGCGACCGGTGACCCCAACCACTACGACCGGTTCTGGTTCAACGGCTACACCGAGGACTACTACTTCGCCGCGGGAATGGCCGTGTACCCGAACCGCGGCATCATCGACGGCGCATTCGCGGTGGTGCACGACGGCGTGCAGCGGTCGGTATTCGCGTCGGGCCGCATTCCCGCCGATCGCGGCGAGACGCGTATCGGTCCGTTGACGATCGAGATCGTCGAGCCACTGCGGATCACGCGCGTGCGCGCCGACGCCGCCGACCTCGGCCTCGTCGCGGACGTGACCTTCACCGCCCGTTCGGTAGCACTGGAAGAGCCCCGCCAAACGCTGACCGCCGGAACGCGCACCGTCATGGACTCGACCCGCATGACCCAGTGGGGCACGTGGTCGGGGCGCATTGCCGCCGCGGGCCGCGAGATCGCGATCGACCACGTCTACGGCACGAAGGACCGTTCGTGGGGCGTGCGGCCCGTGGGCGGCCCGACTCCCATGGCGCCCGATCTCTCCTTGCCGCAGATCTTCTTCCTGTGGGCGCCGATCAACTGGGACGACTGCTGTACGCACTTCCTCTGCTTCGAGCGTGCCAACGGCGATCGCTGGGTCGGCAGTCAGGCAGTCCTCGACGTCATCGGCGACGGCGATCCCACGTGGAACGCCGACGAACGCATCCACCATCTCGCGGGGGCGACGCACGACGTGCGTTGGGCGCCGGGGCTGCGCCGGTCGCAAGGGGCAACGCTGCGATTGCTCCGCCACGACCGTACCGAGGAGCGCATCGAGCTCGAGCCGTTGATCACGTTCCGCATGCGCGGGCTCGGGTACACGCATCCCGAATGGGGCCACGGTCACTGGCACGGCGAGCTCGCCGTCGGGTCGGAGGAGCACAAGGTCGACGACCTCGACAACGTCGACCCGTGGAACATCCACATCCAGCAGGTGATGCGCGCACGTTGGGGCGACAAGGTCGGACTCGGGGTGCTCGAGCAACTCGCGTTCGGCGAACACCTTCCCAGTGGACTACGCGGCCTGCTCGACGGATACGCGGGCTAGATGTAGTTCCCAGGCAGGTTGTTCAGGCTGCCGCGGGTAGGCGGCTTGCGGGGGCTTGGTGACCGAGAGCGCCGTGGGGTCGTTGGTGATTGTAGAAGTCGAGCCAGGGTTCGAGCGCTCGGGCGCGATGGTTGCTGGTCCG
>DATCCI010000393.1:0-3909 GCA_036511415.1 Acidimicrobiia bacterium | reverse complement strand
CCGGCCGGTCCCCGGGTCTCGGTGGCGTCGCTCGACTCGGCACCGTACGCCAAGGGCGCGTTCGACGGCGTGGGCGTGTTCTACGCGCTGGCGGTCTCGTCGCTTTCGGTGATCGGCGTCTTGATGGCCGGATGGGCCAGTTCGAACAAGTACGCGTTGCTGGGCGCGCTCCGGGCCGCGGCGCAGCTCATCGCGTACGAGCTCCCGCTCGTGCTCGCGGTCGTCGGCGTGGTGATCCAAACGGGCACGATGAGCCTGCAGGGCATCGTCAGCTTCCAACAGCACGGTTCGCTCTTCGGATGGAGCGGTCTCGGCTTCCCGCTCATCCTCACGCAGTTCGTCGGCTTCGCGCTGTTCATGGTGGCCGCGCAGGCCGAGCTCACCCAGCCGCCGTTCGACATGCCGGTGGCGGAATCGGAGCTCGTCGCCGGCTACATGGTCGAGTACACCGGATTCCGGTTCCTGTTCTTCTTCATCGGCGAGTTCGGGACCGCGTTCGCGTTCGCGGCACTCGCGGCCACGCTGTTCCTCGGCGGCTGGTCGGTGCCGTGGGTGCACGGAACCGCGGCCGACTTCCTCGGGCCCGCGGTGCTCTTCGCCAAGGTGATGTTCGTGGCGTTCCTGATGTTCTGGGCGCGCTTCACCTACCCGCGTTTCCGTGAAGACCAGCTGCAGGCCATCGCGTGGAAGTGGCTCATTCCGGTCGCGTTGGCCAACATCCTCCTGACGGGCGTGTTGAAGGTGGCGTTCTGATGGGAGACAAGCGATGAGGCGCGAGATCAAAGGCATGCTCACGGGGCTCGGCGTCACGTTCCGCACGATGATGAAACCCGCGGTCACGGTGCAGTACCCGCACGAACGGGAAGACCCGACTCCGCGCGCGCGCGGCGTCATCGCGCTCAAGGAAGAGAATTGCACGGTGTGCATGTTGTGCGCGCGTTCGTGCCCCGACTGGTGCATCTACATCGAGGGCCACAAGGAGCAACGCCCACCTCGCCGTGAAGGCGGCCGACCGCGCAGCGTCAGCCTGCTCGACCGGTTCGACATCGACTACGCGCTGTGCATGTACTGCGGCATCTGCGTCGAGGTCTGCCCGTTCGATGCGCTGTTCTGGAGCCCCGAGTTCGAGTACTCGGAGACGCGGATCGCCGAGCTGCTCCACGACAAGCACAAGCTCGGCGAGTGGATGTCGACGGTCCCCGAGCCGGAGCCGCTCGAACGGGGAGCGGAGGTGAAGGGTAAGAAATGATCGCGGAGAACGTGGCCTTCGGGATCATCGCGGCGGCGATGGCGCTCGGCGCGATCGGCGTCGTGCGCACGAAGAACGTCGTGCATGCCGCGCTCTATCTCGTGGTCGTTCTCGCCGGCGGCGCGGCGCAGTTCATCCTGCTCGGCCAGGAGTTCGTCGCCTGGGTACAGGTGCTCGTCTACATCGGAGCAGTGATCGTGCTGTTCCTGTTCGGCATCATGTTGACCCGCGCGCCGATGCACCCGAAGGACTCGCTCGACAACGATCTCCGCTGGCCCGCGGCCGTGACCTCCGTGTTCTTGGTGGGGATCCTCGTCGGTCTGCTGGTGCACACGTTCCACGCCGACAAGGTCGAGGTGCAGGCTCCGATCCGCACGGGGCAGATCACCAACTCGATCTTCACCACCTACATCATCCCGTTCGAAGTCGTCGGCGTGCTCCTGCTGGGGGCCCTGATCGGCGCGGTCGTGCTGGCGCGGAAGGATTAGGGATGCTGCTGAACGAGTTCTTGATCCTGGCCGCGTTCTTGTTCTGCACGGGCGTGTACGGCGTGCTGGCGCGCAAGCACGCGGTGCTGGTGCTCATGAGCATCGAGCTGATGCTCGCGGGCGTCAACCTCAACCTCGTTGCGTTCGGCGCGTTCCACAACAATCCGATCGGCCAGGTCTTCGCGCTGTTCGTGCTCACGATCGCCGCGGCCGAGGTGGGAATCGGCCTCGCGATCGTCCTGCTCATCTACCGCAATCTGCACAGTGCCGACCTCGACGACGTCGACACCCTGAAGGGCTAACTGGCGATGTTCTTCCTCGACCAGGCGTGGCTCGTCCCGCTGATCCCGGCGCTCTCGTTCGTCGTGATCCTGCTGTTCGGCAAGCGCATGCCTCGCCACGGCTCCGAAGTCGGCGTCGTGTCGGTCGGCGCGTCCTTCGTGCTCGCGTGCGGCGCCGTCGTCCGCTGGATCATGCGGGTCCAGGACGCCAAGGGCGGATCCGCGCTCGGCGCGCTCGGTCGGAGCATCGGTCGCCTCGGTGCCGACAACGCCGAAGCACCCGTGCTCCCCGTCCTGCACCACGTCACCTGGTTCCAGAACGGCGGGGTGCGCCTGACTGCGGGCATCCAGATCGACGGCCTCGCGGTGATGATGATGTTCGTCGTCACGTTGATCTCGCTGCTCGTGCACGTGTACTCGCTCGAGTACATGCACGGCGACAGTCGCTTCACGCACTTCTACGCCTTTCTCTCGCTCTTCACGGCGTCGATGTTGCTGCTCGTCGTGGCCGACAACACGCTCGAGCTCCTCGTGGGTTGGGAGCTGGTGGGCATGTGCTCGTTCGTGCTCATCGGCCACTGGTGGGAGGAGAAGCCGAACAGCGATGCCGCGCTGAAGGCATTCCTCACGACCCGCACCGGCGATATCGGCCTGCTCACCGGCGTGATCATGACGTTCTTCATCGTGCAGCGCGCGACCGGTGTGGGCTCGTTCAACATCGTGGCGCTGAACTCGGCTGTGACGAACCCCAACGCGAAGGTCGGCCACACGCTCATCTTGTGGTGCGCGGCGGCGTTGATGCTCGCGATCGTGGGCAAATCGGGCCAGTTCCCGCTGCACACATGGTTGCCCGATGCCATGGCCGGTCCGACTCCGGTGTCCGCCCTGATCCACGCCGCCACGATGGTGGTCGCGGGCGTCTATCTCGGCGCGCGCGTGTACCCCGTCTTCTACAAGGGTTTCTCCATCGCCGCCGGCGGGATCAACCCCATGGTCGCGATCGGCGGTGTCACCGTCATCATCGGGGCCCTCCTCGCGTTCGTGCAGGACGACATCAAGAAGGTGCTCGCGTACTCCACGATCAGCCAGCTCGGCTACATGGTGATGGCGCTCGGCGTCGGTGCATGGACCGCAGCCGTGTTCCACCTGTTCACGCACGCGTTCTTCAAGGCCGACCTCTTCCTCGGCGCGGGCTCGGTGAGCCACTCCGGCTCGCACCATTCCTTCGACATGAAGACCGACATGGGCGGCCTGAAGAAGTACATGCCGCAGACGTACAAGACGTTCGTGATCGGCACGCTCGCGCTCGCCGGGATCTTCCCGCTCGCCGGGTTCTGGTCGAAGGACGAGATCCTGGTCAACGCCGGGCACAACGACTACAAGCTCTTCCTGGTCGTCGGCCTCGTCGGTGCGTTCATGACCGCGGCCTACATGACGCGTTGCGTCTATCTCACGTTTCACGGCGAGTACCGCGGCGCGCATGCGCCCCACGCCGTCCCGCACGTCGACGAAGCCGAGCACGACCCCATCGACACGACCGTGTCGGTCGAGCACGACGCCGAGGTCCACTCACCGCACGAGAGCAACCGTCTCATCACCGGTCCGCTGTGGGTGCTCTCCTTCTTCGCGGTGTTCGCCGGGTTCTTGAACTTTCCGCATTTCGACAAGTTCGAGAAGTGGTTCCAGCCGCGCTTCCCGGCCGGGTTCGCCGAGATCCTGCACCCGGTCGCGTTCAACCCGATCCTCGCGACGATCTCCGTGCTCGTTGCCGGGAGCGGAATCGGGATCGCGTGGGCCTACTACCAGGGCAGATTGCCGCAGCGGCTCAGCGAACGCAATGCCGTCGCGCTCGCGGGCAAGCGGTTCCTCGTCAACAAGTACTACCTCGACT
>DATCCI010000392.1:0-2357 GCA_036511415.1 Acidimicrobiia bacterium | reverse complement strand
GTCGCGTCACTGCGATCGCCGGTGCCGGTCGCCTCGAAGTCGGCGCCGATCACGCGCCCTTCGTCGGGATGGACCTGCACGCGCTCGGGCGGTCCGGTTTCCTGTACGGCGAGATCCGGATTCGTGACTACGCCACCGGGTTCGTGCATACGCTGCAGACGTTCGGCGTCACCAAAGCGACCAGCGCAACGCGCGTCAGCGGCACTGCAATCGGCTTCGACCCCGCGGCTCGCCCGTCACGGGTCGTCGTCATCCATTGGACCATCGACGACTTCGCGACCTGAAACGCCTGCGCAAGAGCGATCGCGCTGCCGCCACCACCGTGCTCGACCATAACTACGGGTCGTTGCCGGTGTTGGGTCTGGCCGTACTAAGCGTGATCGGAACATCGCTCGCGGAGTGGTGCGCGACCCGACGATCAAAGCTGGTGCCCGGCAGGGGCGATTCGGTTCCTGGCCGGGCTGAGTGCGGCGGGCATATGGTTGATGCATGGGTTGCCTCTTGTTTCGTCGCAGCCAAACCGCTCGCTTGGCGGCGGTCGTTGTGTTGATCGTCGCGACGACGTGCGTGCTCGCGGGTCTCGACTCGGAGAGCTCGCGTGCGGTCGCGTTGGGCGCGCCGGATGCTGGTCAGGTGATCGAGCGGACCTGGGTCGCGGTTGCCGGTGCGCCGCAACCGCCGCGGGACGGGGCGATGGCCTACGACACCGTGCGCCATCAGACGGTGTTGCTGGTCCCGGGACACCCGAGTCAGACCTGGGTGTTCGATGGCGGGACGCGTCGATGGTCACAGAAGTTCCCGACGACCAGTCCGTCACTCGCCGCAGCCGTCGCGGCGTTCGACGCGGCACGGGGAAGCGTCGTGGTGTTCGGAAGCAACGCGAACGCGCAGACGTGCGATCCGCTCGCAATGGGTGAGACGTGGACGTGGAATGGCTCGACCTGGGCCCAGCAGCACCCCGCAGCCGCGCCCGACGAGTGCTCCGGACTCGGCGCGGTGACCATGGCCTACGACGCCGCACGCAACGAGGTCGTGGTCCTCGGCGGCGCGAACACCTCCGCAACGTGGCTGTGGAACGGCACGAACTGGAGGTACGGGGGCACGGGTGTCGCGGCCGAAACCGGAACGCCGATGGCATACGACCCCACCTCGAGGCAAGTCATCGCGTTCGGTGGCTACTTCTTCTTCCACGGAGACAACGACTTCGGCCAAACCTGGGCGTGGGACGGCACCAAGTGGACCCAACTCTCGGCGGGAGGCGGGCCCCGCGATCCGCGCCCCCGCGGCTTCGCGGCGATGACCTACGACCCGGCGGTCGGCGCGCCGGTGTTGTTCGGCGGTGTCGCGCACATCCCAATCGTGCAGAGCTTGTCTGACACCTGGCGTTGGGTCGGCACACATTGGGTGCGCATGGGCACCAGCGCGTCGCCACCCGCCATGGCCGGCGCGTCGTTCGTGTACGACACCGATCACCATTTCGGTGTGCTCTTCGGTGGCTCCAGCCGGACCTGGCTCTTCACCGCCGCGAACGCGGGCGGCGGATACTTCCTGGGCGGCCGCGACGGCAGCGTGTACGCGCTCGGCAACGCCCGCTCGTTCGGAAGTGCGGCCAGTATTCGCCTCCAACAGCCGATTGTTGGCATCGCTCGCACCGTCACCCGCGGCGGATACTGGCTCGTCGCCGCCGACGGCGGCGTCTTCAGCTACGGCGACGCCACCTTCCACGGCAGCACCGGAAGCATCCACCTCAACCAACCCGTCGTCGGCCTCGCCCCCACCCCAACCGGCGACGGCTACTGGCTCGTCGCCCGAGACGGCGGCGTCTTCAGCTACGGCGACGCCACCTTCCACGGCAGCGCCGCTCCATCATCAACCCCCATCGTCGCGATCGCCTCCAGTCCGAGCGGCAACGGCTATTGGCTCTTCGCGGCCAACGGCACCGTCACCGCGTTCGGCGACGCGCAAGCACACGGCAACCTGCCCGGAACCCCCCGCGCCCCCATCGTCAGCGCGACACCGACCTGACGCTGGTCGAGGCGCCCGCCTGTCTGCAACCCTTCGTTTCGTGTGAGTTCCGGTCGGCCCGACCACCCCAACGCGCGCCCTCAACTCTGCGAGCGATACGCGTGGATCCTCGGACACACGCCTGAAGACAAACCTGCTCGTCAGAGGACTTTCGTGGGCGGTAGAGGACTCGAACCTCCGACCTCATCCGTGTGAAGGATGCGCTCTAGCCGACTGAGCTAACCGCCCCCGAGAGACGACGAGGTTAGCGCGTCGCCACCGCGCTTCGGCCGAGCGCGAGGTACTCGATCGCCATCGCCGCGTACATCGCGGCGCCTACGGTCATCGCGTCT
>DATCCI010000391.1:0-2489 GCA_036511415.1 Acidimicrobiia bacterium | reverse complement strand
CGCCCCGACGTCCACCGATCTCGAGGCAACCGGCCGCGAGCGCTCGGACCAGACGCGCGCCTCGTCGTTCGGCGGCATGTTGGCCCGTCGCCGCCGCGGCGAGGTCACCGAGTACGAGCCCGTCGACGAGGAGGAGATCGGCGTGAGCCGCCGGCAGTTCCTCAACCGGGGCCTGCTTACAGCGATCGGCTTCGGGCTCTCCGGTTTCGGCGCCGCGATGCTCGGGTTCCTGTGGCCGCTGCAGGGCCTGGGCGGCTTCGGCGGAACAGTCAACGTCGGAAAGCTCGTCGACATCCTCGCCGCCATCGACGCCCAGGACAAGCCGTTCTACGCCGCGCAGGCCCGCGCGTACGTCGTGCGCTATCCGAAGGACAACCCGACCGCGCTCGCCGCGGCGAAGAAGATCTACAAGCCCGCGATCTTCACGGACATGTCCCAGCTCGGGATCGTCGCGCTGTACCAACGGTGCGTGCACCTCGGCTGCCGCGTGCCGTTCTGCCAGACGTCGCAATGGTTCGAATGCCCGTGCCACGGCTCGAAGTACAACCGGGTCGGCGAGAAGAAGGCCGGCCCCGCGCCGCGCGGTCTCGATCGCTTCTACGCGACGCACTCGAGCGACGACAGCGTCGTCATCGACACCGGCAACATCTTCCTCGGGCCCCCGATCGGTACCAACACGACCGGCCAGAACGCCGAGGGGCCCCTGTGCGTGTGACTGTGCGTGTGACGCTCGCGCTCGACGACCCGACCGACCCGACCGACCCACATCGAGGCAACCGTCCGTGATCGCTGCCATCTGGAAGAACGATCTTCGCCACTGGCTGATCTGGATCAACTTCGTCGCGTTCGGCGCGTTGATCGTCTACGTGCTGCGCTCGGTGCTCTCGCCGAAGCAGGCGCGCCGCGACGACAAGACCCCGGCGAACCTGACCCCCTTCCTCGACGACGAGGACCTCGAGAGCCGGCGGCTGGAACGGGTGCAGGCGTGGTCACTCATCTTCGCGGCCGTCTTCGCGATCGCGTTGCCCCTGTACTGGCTGCGCGAGCCGACCCGCGAGCACCAGTCGGTGAACTACTTCGACAAGAACTCGGTCGCGCGCGGTGCGATCCTGTTCGCCAACTCCGCGAGCCCCGAGTACAACGCCGCGGTGTCGTTGCAGTGCGCGAACTGTCACGGGCAAAAGGGAGTCGGCGGCGTCGCACCGACCACGCTCAACGGTGTGAAGGTCAACTGGAAGGTACCGCCGCTCAACACCGAAGCCCTGCGCTTCGAAGAGGACACCGACTGCCTCAACCAGACGCGTCGACAACCGAACACGATCTGCGATCTCACCGACATCATCACCTACGGACGGCCGGGCACGCCGATGCAGCCGTGGGGCGTCGTGGGCGGCGGACCCAAGAACGACCAGTCGATCGCCGACCTCGTGAGCTACATCGAGTCGATCCAGGTCACCGCGAAGCAGTCGCAACAACAGGAGGCGGATGCCCTCACGCTGGCCCGTTCCGACGACCCCACGAAGTCGTGTCCTGAATACCTGACGTGCCCCGGCATCGAGCTCGCGAACGCGAAGAAAACTCTCGCAACGGCGACCAGCGATCTCGACACGAAACGCAAGGCCGTACAGAAGGCGCTGAGCGCACCGACCGCCACCGCCACCGACGCCGACCTCACGAGCCAGTGCAACACGATCGTGAACAAGGCCGACGCGGCGGCAACCCCGCTCGCGGGCAGCGCGCTCGCGGAGGCCGTCGCGTGCGGCGACTTCCTCACTGCCACCGCGACGGTGAAGACCGACGCCGCGAGCGTCGCCTGGTCGGCCGAGTGGAAGAAGCGCCGTGCGAACGTGAGCGACGGCCAGCTGCTCTTCGAGCTGAACTGTGCTCGCTGCCACACCGAGGGATGGTCGGTCTTCGACCCGACCCTTCCGCCCGGCGCGGTGAACAGCGTCGACATCCTCGGACTCTCGGGGGGCGGCGGTGGTACCGGTGGCGGCATCGGCTTCAACCTGCGCGGCGGCGACGTCATCCGACGCTTCGGTTCCGACGCCGACGGAGGCTTCGCGACCCAGGTCGACTTCGTCACCAACGGTTCCGCTCCGTTCAAGCCGTACGGCAACCTGGGCCTCGGCTCCGGCAAGATGCCGGGCTTCGGACAGGTCGCGACGACGGCTGCGCCCAACCTCGCCGCGATGCTGACGCCGGACGAGATCAAGGAGATCGTCTCCTACGAGCGCTACTGCCTCGACTCGACCACGTACACGGCGGTGGAGCCGACCTGTAAGACCGGAACGACATCGCAGGCTCCCGCCACGACGACGACAACCGTGAAGAAGGGGTGATCATGGCTGCTCTGCACCTGCTTCTCGCCGAGGGTGGCACCGGCAACCTCTGGAACCCGACGATCATCGGCGTGCTGACGGTGCTGTGCGCCGTCGGGCTGTTCTGCGGATCGACATACCTCCTCCTCGGCACCAACCTCGGCGGTC
>DATCCI010000390.1:0-3799 GCA_036511415.1 Acidimicrobiia bacterium | reverse complement strand
TGCTCGGGCCACTCGATGAACATCACGCCGACGACGATGCTGCGGTCGAGCCGGAGGCGCGCAAGCTCGCGGCCCGGGCGCTGGCCGATCGTCGGTTCGATCGCGGGCCCGAGGGCTGGGAGCCGCCCGAGCAACTCTCCGACATCGTCGTCACGAAGGTTCGGCGACGGCTCGGCGCCATCGTGCTCGCGGTGGTCGTAGCGCTCGGTGGCACATTTGCGCTGTATCAGGGGAACGAAGCGGCCGGTCACAACTCCGCGATCGCGATTCGCGGCTGGTCGGAGTGGAACTACTCCGGTTACGAGGCGAAGTCGACCTACCCGCAGTACCAGGCGATCATGACCGGCATGGAACAGGTTGCCGACGCGCACGGCAACGGACGCGCGCTCTGGGAGCCGTCGTCGGGCGACCCCGACGCGATCAACAGCTACGGCACGAGCCTGGCGTTGATGCTGCTGCCGTACTTCACGCACGGCAAGATCGACTCGATGGAGGGCATCTACTTCGAGTCCTCGGCGACGACCGACTACCACTTCCTCACCGTGAGCGAATGCGCTCAGCACCCGTCGAACCCGGTGCGAGGGCTCGTGTACGGCTCGCCCGACGCCGACTTCGATCTGTGCGTGCGCCACATGCAGATGCTCGGGGTGCGCTACTACATGGCCTGGACGAAAGGGACGCAGAAGCTCGCGTCGGAGAATCCCGAGCTCACGCTCGTGAAGGACATCCCGCAGAACCCGCCGATCGCGGGCCCGGCACCCGACACGGAGTTGAAGGACTGGAAGGTGTACGAGGTCGCGAACAGCGACCTCGTCGTCGGGATGGATCGCGAGCCCGTCGTCGTCACGGCGCTGGCCGGCGGCCGGCCGACCTACGCCAAGTGTTGGGGCCAGGCGTGGGACCCGGCGTCCGGCGCCGAGCCGCGCATGCAGGACGGGTGGGAGTGTACGACCGCGCCGTGGTGGGTGAATCGCGCCGAGCTGGGCACCGCGTACGCGGAGTCGGGTCCGAGCGACTGGTTGCGGGTCAAGGCCAGCGACCTCGTGCAGGCGCGGCCGCTCGTGGTCGCGCCGGTGCAGGTCAGCAACGTCCGCACGACCGTCGACAAGATCTCCTTCGACGTCTCCGACGTCGGGAAGCCGGTCGAGGTCAAGGAGTCGTACTTCCCGAACTGGAAGATCTCGGGCGCGAAGGGCCCCTACCGTCTCGCGCCCAACCTGATGGTCGTGATCCCCACCTCGAAGCACGTGGAGTTGACGTACGGGCTCACCGGCGCCGACTGGGCCGGGCGAGTCATCACGGTCGGCGGAGCCGTCGCATTGGTGCTGCTCGGGCTCTGGACGGGTGCACACCGCTTCGCGGCGGGAGGCGTCGACCCGCGCGAGGAGCGCGACGCGCCCGACGGCAACGGTGGAGCCCGCGGCGACGATCGCGACGCGAACGAGCCGGACAGCTTGTCGGAGGGCCCGTCAGCGGGTCCTCCCGACGGCGAGCCCCCCGACCGGAGGCGGCGCGAACCGGCGCTACCATGACCCGCCTCTGAGGCCGGACCGCTCTTGGGAAGTGGGTGGGAGCACAGCGTGTCGCTCGACGGAGTCTTCAAGGCCTACGACATACGCGGCGTCTATCCCGACGAGATCGACGAGGCGCTCGCCCGCCGGATCGGCAACGCGTTCGCGCATTTCACCGGCGCTCAACATCTCGTCGTGGGTCGCGACATGCGCTCGTCGTCGGAGCCGCTCGCGGCCGCGTTCATCGAAGGTGCAACGCTCGCCGGTGCGGACGTCACCGACGTCGGCCTGGCTTCGACCGATCTCGTCTACTTCGCCTCCGGGCGCCTCGACGCGCCCGGCGCGATGTTGACCGCGAGCCACAACCCCGCGAACTACAACGGCATCAAGCTCTGCCGCGCCGGTGCGGCGCCGATCGGCGAGCAGACCGGCCTGCAACAGATCAAGGAGCTCGTCTCGTCGGGCGTCACCTCGCGGGGCGAGGTCGCGGGCAAGGTGGAGCGCGTCGACATGCTCGAGGCGTTCGGCGCGCACGTGCGCTCGTTCGTCGACACCGCGGCATTGAAGCCGCTCAAGGTCGTGGCCGACACCGCGAACGGCATGGGCGGGCTCGTCGTCCCCCGCGTGTTCGACGGTCTGCCGTTCTCGTTGACCATCTTGTACGCAGAGCTCGACGGGTCGTTCCCGAACCATCCGGCCGACCCGATCCAGCCCGAGAACCTCAAGGACCTGCAGCGCGCCGTCCTCGACCTCAACGCCGACATCGGGCTCGCGTTCGACGGCGATGCCGACCGAGTGTTCCTCGTCGACGACAAGGGCGCGGCGGTCAGCGGTTCGACCACGACCGCCATCGTCGCGGCCGGCATCCTCGACCGTCACCCCGGTGAGACCGTGGTGCACAACCTCATCTGCTCGCGCGCGGTGCCCGAGATCATCCGCGAGCACGGTGGAATTCCCGTCCGCGCGCGCGTCGGCCATTCGTTCATCAAGCAGGTCATGGCCGAGACGGGTGCCATCTTCGGCGGCGAGCACTCCGCGCACTACTACTTTCGCGACAACTGGCGAGCCGACTCCGGCTCGATCGCGACGTTGCTCGTGCTCGAGCAGCTCGGTCGCGCCGGCGTCTCGCTCTCCGAGCTGCGCAAGCCCTTCGACCGATACGTGCAGAGCGGCGAGATCAACACTCGGGTCGACGACCCCGCGGCGGTCATCGACGCGGTCGCGGTGAAGTTCTCGGCCTTCTCGCAGGATCGGCTCGACGGACTGACGGTCGACTGCGGTGAGTGGTGGTTCAACCTTCGGCCGAGCAACACCGAGCCGCTGTTGCGTCTGAACCTCGAGGCACCCGACGCCGCGCAGTGCGACGAACACACGCGCACGGTGCTGGCACTGGTCCGAACGCCGGCGGGCTGACTCGTCGACCGGCCGAAGGCCCGACCGGGCAGTGCCGGCATCTTCGCCGCTAGTCTGCGCGCCATGGCGCTCGACCCGAAGCTTCTCGAGATCCTCGCGTGCCCGCAGGACAAGGGACCCCTCTTGTACTTCGCCGACGAGCAGTCGCTGTACAACCCGCGACTGCGCCGGCGCTATCGCGTCCTCGACGGCGACATCCCCGATCTGCTCATCGACGACGCCGAGACCGTCGACGACGCCGAGCACGCCCGTTTGACGAAGAAGGCCGAAAGCGACGGCGTCGAGCCCACGTTCGCGCAGTGACGGCGGACTCGCTGAACTTCCTCGAGGCGGTCGCGGGACTGCCCGAGCAGCTCGCCCACGCCCACGAGATCGCGGGCGCCGTGCATGCCGACGCCTTTCCGCGCGGCGACGTGATCCGCAACATCGTCGTGCTCGGGATGGGCGGCTCGGGGATCGCGGGCGACGTGGTGGCGGCGGCATTCAACGACGAGCTGCCGGTGCCGCTCACCGTGTTGAAGCAGATCCGCACGCCCGCGTTCGTCGGTCCCGAGACGCTTGCCATCGCGGTGTCGTACTCGGGCGACACCGAGGAGACCGTGTCGATGGCGTCGAGCGCGGTCGAGCGGGGCGCGCAGTTCGTCGCGATCTCCTGCGGCGGGCGCCTCGCCGAGGTTGCGCGCGATGCGGGTGGGCTGCACCTCTCCTGCCCCCCGGGCTTCATGCCGCGGGCCGCGGTCGGCGCGCTCGTCGCCCCCTTGCTCGTCACGCTGTTCCGCGCCGGATTGGCTCCGGGCGCGCACGCGAACCTCGTCGCCGCGCAGGCGCAGCTCGCGCGCCGGCGGGAACGGTGTGTCCCGGCCGTGACCGGCGCC
>DATCCI010000389.1:0-3118 GCA_036511415.1 Acidimicrobiia bacterium | reverse complement strand
CGCCGCACTCGGGATCGCGGTGTTGGGCAGCGTCGCCGCGTCGCGCTACGCGAGCTCGGTCGCGCCCTCGCTACGCGGGCTGAGCCGGGCCGATCAGGCCAGCGCGCGCACGTCGATCGCCGGCGCACTTCACGTTGCGTCGTCGCTGAGCGCGCCCGCACGCGACGCGCTCGTCTCGGGCGCGCAGCACGCGTTCGTCAACGGCATCCACCTCGCGGTCCTGGTGGGGGCGACCCTCGCGGTGATCAGCGCCGGCATCGTCTGGCGCAAGCTCCCGCACTCGCTCGCCCAAGAAGGCGCCCTGCACGGCTCGGTCGAGGCGCTCGAAGAGGTCGCGGCCATGGGCCTCGGCGGTGTCCCGCCCGTCTTCGCCGACGAGCAGCGCGACGAGGAACGCGACCTCGAGCGCGACCGGGAACGGCACCGGGCCCGAGACCGGGAACGATCGGCGTAGGGCCGGCGCGCCGGCCACTCCTCGGCACGGAAGCGACCATCGCGAGGCGGTTTTCGCCCAAGGGTCGTCGGGGCCTCTATGTTTCCGAGATGGCAGTTCCTCGTAAGCCGGCGCGCACCGCCGGTGCGCCACCCAAGCGCCAGACCGATCTCGAGGCCGCGGCCGCCCGCCAACGCGCTCGGGAACGAGCCGGCGAAGACGAGCATCCCCGCAAGAGCGGACCCGCTCGCGGCGGTAAAGGCTGACGTTCCCGGTCAGACCCGGCTCCGGCTCCCGGTCGTTCAGGCCTGCGTCGGTCCGGGCCGCACGACGTAGTCGTCGGCGTCCTCGTCCCAGTCCATCTCGATCAGGCCCCGGGCCCGAGCGGCCTTGCAGAACTGCAGGAACCCGCCGTAGCCGAAGCGCTTCTCGCTGAAATCGGGCTCCACCTTGCGCAGCTGGGTCTTCAAGCCCGACAGGTGCAGGGGACCCGACCTCGCGCCGAGCCGGTCGACGACCGATCGGAGCAACGCGAACGCCGCCTGCTCGTCGCGTGCTTCGGTCGGGAAGCTCACCTCGGGATCACCTTGCCCGGGCCCGGGTGTCAGCGCGACCGCGCCCTGCTCCTCGAGGTGGCGTAGCAGCTCGGAGAACCCCCGGAACCCGTACGTCGTCTCGCTGAACGTCGGATCCTTGCGCAGGATCGCCCGCTTCAACATCGACGCGAGCACGGGGCCGCCGGCGCTGCGGGAAATTCCGGACAGGGTCTGCGTGACGAGCACGCCGAGATCGGCTTCCTCGCCGCGCGCCGTGGGCTGTTCGTCCTCGGCGATCGACTCTTCTTCGATGACCGGCGGCCGCTTGGCCCGGCTCGTGCGACTCGACACCCGTCTCGCCTCGGCCGGCTCGACTCCCTCGAGGCGCTCGTAGAACAAGAACTCGTCGCACGCCGGAGGGAGAAGCGCAGATGTCGACGCCTCGACCCCGATCCCGATGACCCGCCGGTTGAGCTCGCGCAGCTTGTGCACCAGCGGCGTGAAGTCGCTGTCGCCGGTGCCCAAGACGAACGTCGTGATGTAGTCGCGCTCGAAGCACAGCTCGATCGCGTCGACGGCCATCTTGATGTCGGCTGCGTTCTTGCGGACCGATCCCATCCGCTGCGGGATCTCGATCAGCTCGACGTGGTGCCGGGTCAGCATGCGCCGGTCCTCGTCGAAGCGCGACCAGTCGGCGTACGCCCGGCGGACGACGACGCGGCCCCGCTCGGCGAGCGCGTCGGCGACCGGCCGGAAGTCGAACTCGCTCCGGTGGAGTTGCTCGCGCGCGCCGATCGCGAGGTTCTCGTAGTCGAGGAACAGTGCGATGCGCTCTTCGTCGTTGGTCACGCGCTCGCGACAATATCGGTATCGGGCATATCGGTAACGGGCATATCGGAAACGGGCGGTCGGCCACGACGGGCCACGCGCGGACCGACCACTCTCGACACGAGATAGATCCCGAAGCTGATCGACGTCACGAAGACACTCGGCTTCACCGTCGTGCTCGCCAGGCTCGCCAGGATCCCGCCGTCGGCGGCCACGAGCGCGAATGCGATCGACAGACACGTCACGGCCAGCGGATTCGGCGACCAGCGCTGAGCCGCGGCCGCGGGTGTGATCGCGAGGCTGAGCACGAGCAGCGTGCCGACGACCTGGGCCGCGGCCGTGACCGTGAGCGCGAGGACGAGCAGGAACACGAGGCCCAGCCGGCGGACGGGTACCCCGCGTGCAGTCGCGACGTCGGCGTCGACGGACGCGAACAACAGCGGCCGGTACACCACCGCCATCACGACCACCACGCCCGCGCCGATGGCTAGAAGCGCGAGCAGCTGGTCGTTGCTCACGCCGAAGATGTTCCCGAACAAGATGTTGGTCGCCGCCGTCGCGAAGCCGTGGTAGTAGCCGAGCAGGAGCACGCCGATGCCGAGACCGAAGGCGAGGATGACGCCGATGGCGGAATCGCGCTCGCGTTCACGCACTCCGAGCGCGCCGATGACGCTCGCGACGACGAGCGCGCCGATCAACGCACCGCCGACGGGGTTGTTGTCGACCAAGAGACCCGCAGCCGCGCCCGTGAACGCGAGCTCGCTCGTCCCGTGGACCGCGAACGCCATCCCGCGCGTCACCACGAACGGCCCGATCAGGCCGCACGACACCGCGACGAGCGCGCCCGCGATCAGCGCGTGCTGCGCGAACGGTTGCGAGAGGTAGAGGACCGCGCCCGTCAACGCCACTCCGTCCGCTGATGCTGATCGTGGTACGGATGATCGTGGTGATGGTGGTGGTGGCCGCCGGGTTCCGTCGGCGCGGTGTCGTCGGAGCCGACGACGATGATCCGTCCTCGCAGGTTCAACACGTCGATCTCGGTCCCGTAGAGATCGCTGAGCCCGGCGCTTGTGAGCACCTCGTCCGGGGTGCCGACCGCCCACCGCCCGCCGACGAGGTAGAGGACCCGATCGACGTACGGGAGGATCGGATTGATCTCGTGGGTGACGAACACGACGGCGGTTCCGGCGGCCCGGCGCCGGGCATCGATCAGCTCCACCACGCCCTGCTGGTGAGAGAAATCGAGCGACAGCAACGGCTCGTCGCACAACAACACCTTCGGATCGCCGATCAGGGCCTGGGCGATGCGCAAGCGCTGCTG
>DATCCI010000388.1:0-2247 GCA_036511415.1 Acidimicrobiia bacterium | reverse complement strand
GCCTCGTCGAGCCGGTTCGTCTCGGCCAGGTGCACCATCGACTCGAAGAGGATGCCGAACACGCCCACCGAGATGGCGGCCGCTTGCGAACTGGCCGCGGCCTGCGGATCGGAGCGCGCCCAGAGGTCGCGGATCAGATCGGCGAGCTCGCGACGGATGCGGCTGCGCAACGCGTTCACCTCGGGTGACGTTCCGACGCCTTCGAGCAAGATGACGCGGGCCGCCGCGGGATCGGCGACGAGACAGTCGACGTAGGCTCGGACGCCGACCTCGGTGAGGTTGTCGTCGAGCGAAGCGTGCTCGAGCTGGGTGCGCATGGCGTCGAGCAGCGACCGCAAGCAGGTCTGCACCGCGCCGTACATCGCGTCTTCACGGTTGTCGAAGAACGCGTAGAACGCGGTCCGGCTCGTCCGGGCGCTTCGGACGATGTCTTCGACCGAGGTGTGGTGATATCCGCGAGCGGCGAATTCCTCGATCGCGGCGCGCACCAGTCGCCGGCGTTGATCGGCCCGGCGCTCCTCCGCCGACAGACCGCGATACCGCCGTCCGCCGGCAGGTAACACCACCGGCGCGGCGAGGCGCTCGGGGACGGGATCGGGTGTGAGCGCGTGCGCAACCACGATGAAAAGGTTACCGGCCGCTGGGCTCGCTAGTTTTCGGTCATGCCGGACAAATCCGCGACGCTCGCCGAGGCGGTGGCGCAGCACGTGCGTGCAGGCGACATGATCCACCCGATCGTCGGGCACACGCGCTGGACCGCGGCGACCCGAGAGGTCGTGCGGCAATGGTGGGGACGCGATCCCGGGTTCACGCTGGCCATGCTGTCGCTGTCTAGCCTCGGTGCGTTGTTCTTCCGGGGACAGCTGGTGCGCAAGGTGATCACGGGCTACTCCGGCGATACCTTCCCGAACTTCACGCCCAATCCGTGGTTCGCCGGCGCCTACGAGCGCGGCGACGTACAGGTCGAGCACTGGTCGTTCCTAGCGTTCTCACAGCGACTCGAGGCGGCGGCGCGCGGGCTACCGGCGATCGTGACCCGCTCGATCGCGGGTTCGTCGATGGAGGCGAACGACGCGTTCGCCCGAACCGACACCCCGTTCGGTGAGGTCGGACTGCTTGCGCCGCTCGTGCCCGATGTCGCGCTCATGCACGCGCTCGTCGCCGACCGCGAAGGCAACGTGGTGGTACACCCGCCGCTGCTCGAGGGAGTGTGGGGCGCGCTGGCCGCCCGCCGGGGAGTGATCGCCACGGTCGAACGGATCGTCGACGATGTCCGGCCCTGGTCGCACCTCGTCCGGATCCCCGCGCATCGGGTGCTCGCGGTCGTTGAGTGTCCGATGGGTGCGCACCCGGGCGGCATCTACGCGGGAGAGGTGCCGGTCGACGGGTACGGCGAGGACTACGACTTCTGGGTCGACGCGCGCGCCGCCACGCGTGCCGATGTGGCCGAGTACGACGCGTGGATCCGTCATTGGGTGCTCGAAGTCGAGTCGCAGGAACAGTGGCTCGACCGGCTCGGTCCGGCGCGGATCGCGGCGTTGCGGGCGAAGGCGGATCCCGACTCGTGGCGCGCCGACGCAGCCGCGTACCCGCCGGACGTCGATGCGCCCGTGAACGCGTGGGAGCGCGCCGCGGTCTGGGGGGCGCGCCACCTGGCCGCGCGCGTCGTCGCCACCGGCGCGAACGCGGTTCTGGCCGGAGCCGGCGTGGCCAATCTCGCGGCGTGGCTCGGCGTCGAACTCGCCCGCGCCGCCGGCGCCGACGTGAAGCTCACCGCGGAGATCGGTTTGTGGGACTACGACGCGACGATCGGCGATCCGTTCGTGTTGAACCATCGCAACTTCCCGACCGCGACGATGCTGGCCGACGCACAGGTCGTGCTCGGGGCGATCGTGGGCGGCTCGGGCACGACGACGATCGGCTGTCTGGGGGGAGCGCAGGTCGACCGCTTCGGCAACATCAACTCCACCTGGATCCCGCCGCGTCCGTTCCTGGTCGGCTCCGGCGGCGGCAACGACGTCGCCAGCACGGCCGCCGAGAACGTGATCGTGGCCACGCTGACCGAGCAGCGCACCGTTGCCGACTGTCCCTACGTCACGTCACCCGGAACGTGTGTACAGGCGCTCGTCACCGACCTCGCCACCTTCGAGAAGCGCGATGGGGTCTTGCAGGTGAGCGCGCTGGCACCCGGTGTCTCCTTCGACGACGTGCGCGCCGTGTGCGGATGGCAACTCGAACCTCCGACCG
>DATCCI010000387.1:0-7862 GCA_036511415.1 Acidimicrobiia bacterium | reverse complement strand
GAAATCGCCCACGCAGCCTCGGTCGGAAGGGCAGACCCGCAGCCCGGCTGTCGGCACCGCCGATCGGTGATCGGTGATCGGGAACGCGAGCTACCGATCGTCGGCGCTGGGAGGCGTTCCGTCGAACCGGGGTGCCGCCTGGTAGGTGGTCACGGACGCGTCGGCCATGAGGAGCTCGGCGACCACCGCGGCGATGAGCCCGGGGACTACGAATCCCGGCCGCCCGGTCGACTCGGCGACGAACACGACCGCCGCGAGCGGAACGCGGTAGCCGGCGCCGAGGAACGCGGCGATGCCGAGAACGAGGAACAACGACTGGTCGAGCTGTCCGAACGCCTCGCCGAACGCGCGACCGACGAGCGCGCCGGCAACCACGAGGGGAACGAAGAGCCCGCCCGCGCCGCCACCGGCAACGGTCGCACTCGTCGCGAGACATCGCAGGACGAGGATCATCAACAGCAAGGCGACGCTGCGCCTCGGGTCGAGCGCCCAGGTGACGACGCCGTAACCGGGTGTGAGTACGAGCGACTCGCCGGTGAGGAGACGTCCGATCGCGAACAGTGCCGCGATCGAAGCGCCCGCGCCGGCGACGCGTACGACCGGGTGCGCGGCGTTCGCGACCCGCTTGGCCCGGCGCAGCATCCACGCGAACGCGCGCGCGCCGGCGCCCGACGCAAGGCCGAGCGCGGCCGCGCCCGCGAGGTCGGCGAACCCGATGGGCGGCGATCCCGAGACGGGAAACAGCGGGGCGGTGCCGTTCAGCGCGACGAGCGCCACATACCCGGATGCCGCTCCGACGAGGGCCGGAAGCAGCATCCGGCGCGCCAGATCGTCCTGGTACGGCACCTCGATCGCGAAGATCGCGCCCGTCGCCGGGGCCTTGAAGATCGCGGCGATGCCCGCCGCCGCGCCCGCGACGAGCAACACGTTGGGGTCGGCACCGCCGAGCAGGCGCCGGAACCGGCGTTGCGCCACGGAGCCGAGCGTGGCGCCGAGGTAGATCGACGGTCCCTCGAGCCCGAGTGCGCCTCCGGTGCCGAGCGTCGCGATCGCGGCGACCAGACGATTGAACAGGGCTCGCAGTCCGAGTGGCTCGCGCCGATGGAACGACTGCAGGTAGGCGTCGGCGGTCGCGGGCGAGAGCCCGCGCCCCGGACCGCGCAGCCACAGTCCGGCAATCGCGAGACCGGCGCCGGGCGCGAAAGCGAGCAGCCAGAGCGGCAGGTGCGCGACGCCGCGATCGAACACGATGTTCACGGTGAGCCGTTCGAACCCCACGACGCCGAGTCCCGTCGCGATGCCGACGAGCGCCGCGGCGAGGACGACCTCGCGAGACCGACCGGCCAGCACCCGCAACTGATCACGTCGGCTCATGTCCAACCCGGTTTCTCGGCGTGGTCCGAGAACGAAAGGGTGCTCGGATCGGTGGGCCCGGCCGGTCTCGAACCGACGACCTCTGCTTTGTAAGAGCAGCGCTCTACCAACTGAGCTACAGGCCCGTAGTGGGCGGACCAGTCTCGCGCAACGTCGATGGACCCGCGTACCGGGGCGAATCGTCGGGTCTGCGGTTACGCGCGCCCGACGGACTCGCGAAGTGGCGCGTCCAGGCCGTGCGCTCCGTCTCGTTCGACGATCGTCTCGGTCGTGCGCGCAACCCGGCTCCATCCGGCCCCGTCGCGCACCTCCATCCGTGCCGTCCGCGACTTGTAGTCGGCCGCGGTCGTGTAGTGCACCACGAAGCTCTTGCGCGTCCGTTCCGGATTCTCGATGATCTCACCGCCGTGCACGAGGCCTCCGTGCCAGATGAACGCGTCACCGCGCTTGCAGGTGAACGCTCGACGCTCGAGGCCCTTCTCCCGAATCGTCTCTTTCACCCACGACGCGAACTCGGCGCGCTGTTCGGGCCCCACGCTCTGTTTGCACACGACGGTCCCGGGCTCGAATTCGAACCAGGGCAGACGGTGCGAGCCGGGAACGTACGTGAGCGGCCCGCTGTCGGCGGTGATGTCTTCCAGCGCGATCCACGCCGCACACAAGTTCGACGTCGGACGAGTCGCGACGAACATCGGATCGCGGTGGAGTCCTTGCGCCGAGCCGTGCTCGAAGTAGAGCGACTGAAACGCGAGCGCGGGCTCGTCGAAGATCAGCTCCACCAAGCGGAAGAGCGCCGGATGCAGATACAAGGCAAGGGCCCGGGGCGAGTAACCGTGCAAATCGGGAATGCGGTACCCACGCTGGCGAACCGGACCTTCGTAGTCGGCGAACGACATCGGCCGGCCGATATGGGGTGAGACGGCGAGGTCGGCCGGACGTTGCTGCCACAGCGTTGAGATCTCGTCGTCGAGCGCCTCGCAGAACGCCTCGTCGAGTCCGAGCGAGGTCGTGATGTAGCCGTTGTCGACGAAGCCGTGCAGCTTCTCGGCCTCGACGGCAGTGAGCGCGTCCGTGGCCCGGCGCGCCTCGATGCGGTCGTGGGCGTCGGGCTGGTCCAGCCAAAGGTCGGAATGCACGTACACGGTTTGTCCCCGCAGAGGATATGGGTTCGTAAACCTCGGTTCGGATGCCCTGCGAGTTCATCCCGCCGGGTTCGTCGTGTCAACCTAACCCGCGGCCGTAACAATGTGCGCGGCCGGTGCATGCTCGACCAGGATGGAACCATGCGCGTCACGGACATCGCCTCGGAGGTCGGTCTCTCGCTGACGACGCGTACCTTCGGTGCGATCGTGTTCGATTACAACAACGACGGCTGGCCCGACATCTTCTTGGGCCGCCACGACGCACCGGCCTTCTTGTACCGCAATGATCACGGCCATTTCGTGCAGGACACCTCGACCGAGTTCCCCGGGCGGGTCGACCGGCACCAGTGCGTGGCCGGCGACGTCAACGGCGACGGCCGGCTCGACATCTTCTGTGTCGTCGGCGGCGACTCCGGCGGCGGACCGAAGAAGACTCCGAACGAGCTGTGGATCCAGCAGCCCGACGGGACGTTCGTGAACGAAGGCGATCAACCGGGGCTTGCCGATCCGTACGGAAGAGGGCGCGAGGCCGTGATGCTCGACGCGAACGGCAACGGGCGCCTCGACATCTTCGTCGGCAACGTCTCTCCTCGCAACGACGGCCAGCCGAGCCCGAACCGCTTGTTCTTGAACGAGGGACCGAACGGATGGCGCTCGGCGCCGGAGTTCGGCCTGGATCTCGAATACAGCGTCGGCGGTGCCGGCCGACCCGGCGCTCGGTTCGGCGGGGGGAACTGGCCGATGGGACGCCTGCGAACCTTCGACGCCGACCTCGACGGCTGGACCGACGTGTTGATGTGCGCGCAGCGCAAGCCCGAGGAGGCCCAGAGCCTCCACTTGTTCCACAACGACCAGGGCCGGGGGTTTCGCGAGTGCACCGCCGACGCGGGACTGGCGGGGATCGCGGCGCTCGACGTGGCCGTCGCCGACCTGACCGGCGATGGTCAGCTCGATCTCGTCGTGGTCAACCCCATGGGTCTCGTCATCTGCCTCAACGACCGCGGCAAGTTCACGGTCGCGCACCGGATGCCGATCAACAACGCGTTCCGGGTCGCGGTCGCCGACGCGACCGGCGACGGCCATCCCGACGTCTACGTCATGCGCACCCGTAACGCCCCGGGCGAGGACATCGCGGATCTCTTGTTGCTGAGCGAGGGCACGTACCACGAGTACACGTCGATCGAGCTGCCTACGGTGCCCGGCACCGTGAGAGACGACGAGGTCTACCCCATCGACTACGACCGCGACGGCAGGTCAGAGTTCCTCGTCCTGCACGGGCACTCGATTCATCCCGCACCGATCCAGCTCATCGCTCTTTCATGAGCGTGGGCGAAGGAATCCCGGCCAGCGCCCGCTCCTCCGCGGGCGGGCATCGCCGGTGTCGGGTGCCGGCTTCGGCGCCGCCAGCAACTGCTGCAGCGCCTTGAAGAGGATCTGAGTCTCGGCGGCCGATGCCGTGGATTTCCACAAGTCGTTCAACTCTGCAAGCCCTGCATCCGGCGGATCCTCCGCAGCCTCGACCGGGGGAACGAAGTATTCGGTGTCCCAACCGAGTCGTCCGATCAGCTGCTGATTGTCGGGCTCGAAGGTCGCGTAGGCATATCGCTGCAATACCTCGCGTGAGCGAAGGACCGTCTCGGTCTGCGGCAGATTCCACTGGAGGACAAGCCGCTTCAGCGGATAGAAGGTCTTGTTGTCGTGCATGTTCGACCAGAACATGCCTCGCGGCGCCTCGCGCAACAGGATCGCCACTTCCAGGGGGATGCTTCGATTGGACCATCTGTCGCGCATCACGGTCGGCGCGAGATCATCGAGCCCGAGGAAGACGCCGGCAAAGTCGCTCACGACGTGCCCGCCCTCGAAAAGATCGGAGCGGAACGGCCGCATCTCGAACGAAAGGTGAGGTGCGAGCTCACGGATCGCGTTCGATATCTGCAGGTACTCGAGCCTCGATCGCTGCCACCGCAGCCAGTCGTCCGGTGGTCGCTTGTCTCGGAACCCCCATTGCAGCCATGCCGACTCGAGCCAGGAATGTTGCGGCCGGACGTAGTACGCGACGCGTACGGAATGGGCGCGGGAGAGCGCCTCGAGGTGCCCGAGGACCGACGGTCCGCGCCCCGGCGGCCCTTTGAGGTTCGCGGCATCGTTGAAGAAGACCTCGTAGGACTCGCACGAGACGACGAGCACCTCCGCGTTCGCCGCATGCTCATCGAGCTGTTCGCAGATGCGTTGCGCGACCTCGGGCCGCGTGGCCGGGTCGCGCGCGGCGGGGAGAAATTTCGAAGTCGCGTTCGCCTTCGTCGACGGCACGAGCGCGACCGCGTCGTCCGGTCCCCGCTGTTCGATGCGCATCGAATGGATGCCGCGGCTCTGCAGGAGCGGAAGGTTTGCGGCGAGCCAGTCCTGGATGCTCGTCGAACCGGTCTTCGACATGCCCGCGTGGAAGATGATCGTCGCCATTACGCGTCACGCGGTTCGAGCGCGACCCCGCCGGTCGTTCGCGCCCGGCACGACCACCCGCCTCGAAATCGCAAGATCGATCACCCGTCCAGAGGTATGCCGCTCGGCCGCGGATCGTCGCGCACGCACGCCAGTCTTGACGATTCCGCGCACGGGCCCGCCGGCGGCTTTTGCCCGTTTCGTGGGGTTCAGCCGCGGTGAGCACGCGTCGACAACCACTGTATGTGGTTTGGGAGACCGCTGGCAGTAGTCGGCTTGGTTGTCGCGCTCGCCGCGGCCGATGTTCTCGTCGCAGCCGAGGCCGGTGCCGCGCTCGCGCCCGCGAGCCCGACGGCCGCCGTCGGCGCACCGATCTCCCGGCGATCCGAGTCGTCGCCGCGCCCGGCTCCGATTCGCACCCGCCGAGTTGCGGCGGTCGTCCCCAAGGTTCGGGTGCGCACGCCGCCGGCCCCGCCCGTGAAACCGAAGCTCGTCGCCGCGAAACCGCCGGTCACGACGGCGGCGCCGCCGACGACGACGTGCTCGTCGGTCGTCGCGAGCGTCGTTTGGCCGCCGGCGTGGCACGCGATCTGCACCGGAGGACGCTCGGGGATTCTCGGCCTCACGGCCCCGAGCGGCACGACCACGCTCTACATCCGCCCCGGTGAGTCCGACTCGTTCCTCCGGGTCGTCGCCCTGCACGAAGCCGGACACGCGTGGGACTTCGCCCGCCTCGACGCCGCCAAGATCGGCGAGTGGTGCGCGGCGCGCGGCTGCGACGCGGCACATTTCTTCAGCGGCGGCGCGCACGGTGCCGGGTGGTCGGAACCCGGCGGCGCCGAGGATTGGGCCTCGTCGTGGGACGCGTGCCACGGCGGCGACTATCACCGGTCGTATCTCGGTCTGCCCGCGCCGAGCAGCGCGCTGTGCACGCTGCAGAACGAGCTCGTCGGATATCCCGTCTGAGGCGAGGACGCGTACGTCGGCGATGGCTCAAGATCGCGGAATCGGCGGCCGATAAGGGGTCGACGACCATCGAACGCGGTGCGCTCCGAGGCGCGCCCTCCGATCGGTGGGCGCGGCAGACCTCACGGGGAGAGAGATCATGACCGCCTTCGACGCCGGCAGCAGGTACTTGTTCTCGACCGGGACCGAGGTCGAGGTCCTGACCCGCTACGAGCGTCGTTGGACGACGGGCTTCGAGATCGCCTCCGTGGACGACGACCGGATCCGTCTACGCCGCCACTCCGACGGCGCGGTGCTCCCGGCCTCGTTCAGCGCCGACGAGGTCCGGCTCCGGCAGTAATCCTCCGAAGGGTCGCCTTCCGCGGGTGCGCTCGGCGCACTCCGCCTGAACCGCTCGCAGGCCGGGACTCGCATCCGGGAGCGGCGGGGGGATGCCGCTCACGTTTCGTTGTCCCGGCCCGCGCTTCGCGGCAAACCCGGCGCCCACGCCCGCTTCGGCTCAGGCCGACTGCGCCTGCGGAACGTCGATCTCGGGGCGCACCTTCGGCGGGCGTCCCCGCTTGCGCTTCTGGGCGACGATCTTGCCGTTCACGAACAGCTCGCCGCCCCAGACGCCCCACGGCTCGCGCCGCTCCCGAGCGCCCTCGAGGCACGTCTCTCTCACCGGGCACTCGACGCAGAAGGCCTTGGCGGCCGCGATGTCGTCGAGCTGGTCGGAGAAGAACAGTTCCGTCATCGAGCCGGTGCCGTCGTTGCAGCGCGCGAGTTCCTGCCAGTCGGGTTCTCGGGTGGTCTCGTCGGTCTCGAAAGGCTGGATGGCGAACATCGCCGATCACTCCCCCGTCTCTCGCTTGTTTCGTGTGCTGTTTCGAGTGCTGCTTCGTGTGCTCGTCGGTCGGGTCTTCGGGTTCGGGCATTTGGGTTCGGGGCTCGGGTCCGGAAAAGAGAAAGGCCGCCGGGTTGCCCCGACGGCCTGGCGGTTGCTCCCTGGTAGCGGTTGCTACGGATGGGACACCTCGAGGCGTCGGGACCGGCCATGCTTCGCTGCCGTCGTACCGAGCGAAATCGGCGACCAAGGCGCAAAAACGGCCGAAACCGGGCACGGCTGGAACGCACGCACGCGCGCGTTCCCGGCCATGTCATTGGCCTGGGTTGCGTACATGCCGGTGCTCATCAGAAATGTGCCTTTTCGTGCGTCCAACATTCGGAGAACTATCGGACCATGATCCGAATGCCTCGTCAAATGATTTCTTGATCTCCGCGAACCGGGCCTTCGGGCGGTCCCGGGCCGGGGGTTTGGTCACCGACAGAGGCGACGATGTCGACCAAGGCGGCGTGGACGGCCGGGGGCGCGGCCAGCACGTCTCCCGATCGCAACCAGGCCCGGTCGTCGCCGCCCCAGTCGGTGACGACGCCCCCGGCCTCCCGCACGATCACGCCGCCGGCGGCGACGTCCCACGGGCCCAGGCGCAGCTCGAAGAACCCGTCGAACACGCCCTCGGCCGTCCAGCACAGGTCGAGGCTGGCCGCGCCGGCCCGGCGGAGATCCTCGAAGCCACGCAGGGCGGCGGCGAGCACCCGTTCGTACGCGGGCAGTAGCTCCTTGCGCCGGAAGGGAAACCCGGTCGCGACGATCGCCTGCTGGGGAGCGCGCTCGCTCACGTGCAGACGGCGCTCGTCCCGAAATGCACCGACGCCCCGCGCCGCGGAGAAGGTGCGGTCGAGGAGCGGTGCGTGCACCACACCGACCACGGGCACGCCGTCTTCGATCAGCCCGACCGACACCCCGACGGCATCGAAGCCGTGCAGAAAGTTTGCAGTGCCGTCGAGCGGATCGACGAGCCAGCCCGTATCGAAGTCGTCTCCCCCGGCCTCCTCCCCGTACACGGGCAGACCCGAATCGCGTGTCAGGAGCTCGCGGATCTCCTTCTCACTCGCGAG
>DATCCI010000386.1:0-10550 GCA_036511415.1 Acidimicrobiia bacterium | reverse complement strand
AACACGGTCACCATCACGGTGGGTCGAGACGCGCGACAGGATCGCGGCGAGCCGGGCGTGGTCGTCGGCGTGGAGATGACGACCGAAGGATGCGCGCAGCGCGGCCACGTACACCGCGTTCGCCTCGCGGAAGTGTGTCCGGCCGGCGCGCATCGACACGACGATCGTCGCCCGCCGGTCGGCGGGATCGCGACGGCGTTCGACGAGCCCGTCGGCCTCCATGCGTTGCACGAGCCGGCTGAACCCGGGCTGGCTGTACCGCGGGTGCATCGCGCGCTGCAGCTCACCCATCGGCAAGCGGTGCGGCGGGCGCGCCCGCTCGAGATACGCGAGCGCGGAGAACACGCCCGAGTCGGTGCCGGCCTGCTCGTCGAGCGCGGCGACGACGTCGTGCAGCACCGTCTGGTACACGTTGACGAGCGCGCTCCAGCTGGGAAGTGGGTCGTCCGCGTCGCGCCCGTGGGTTGCCCGATCGCTCACTGGGCTCGGCGCGGATCGTCGAGCACGAGCTCGAACTCGCCCGTGATCCGGCGCTGCAGGGCATCCGCGATCGTCTCCCGTAGCTCGTCGGGCGCGAGGACACAGTCGGCGCACGTGACGTCGTCGAGGACGAGTGCGAGATGGACGCGAGCAGTACGCGGGTCGGCCTCGCGCACCAACAGGTCGGCGCCGTCCGCCCGGAGGAACCCGGCGAGCTCGTCGACGGCCGCGACCACGACTGCGGGGTCCATCGTCACGGCCCGTACACGACGGGCTTGCTCTGCATGGTGCTCTCACCGAAGCTCGGCAACCCGATCGCGTGCAGGCTGCCGAGGCCGCCGCAGACGATCGGGACGATCTGGTCGGGACGCTCGACGAGGTGGACGCGACCGCGACTGTCGACGCGCCCGCGGTCGCGCAGCAGCTTCGCGTTCGCCGCGGGCCAGAGGTCGATTGGCTGCCACGCGTTCTCACGGAGGTACGCGGCCAGGTCGTCGACGTCGGCGAACGCGGTGCCGAAGCGCTCGGCCCATATCGGGTTGAACGCGACGACCACCTCGCCGTTCTCGACGTTGCCGAGGAACATGTTGGCGAGCGGGTACGCGAGGCTCTTCGAGATGAGGTAGAGCAGGTCGCGCGGGTCGTCGTTGTGGTTGTCGGCCATGGGGAACGTTCCCTTGCCGCCGTGGACGGTCACGACGTCGTCGTCGCTCGAGAATCCGCGCCGCTGTGCGAGCGACGGCCAGGGCGACCGTTCCTCCCACTCGCCGATGCAGAACCCGAACCGGGCCGGCTGCCCGAACACCGACTTGGTCGTCTCTCCGGCCCGCTGGCCGCCGATGTTGCGCAGGCACAACGCGACCGCGCGCCCGATCGTCATCGACCCCCGACCCGCGGCGCCACCCATGCAACTCGCCCGGTAGTCGATGCCGAGCTGGTCCCGGCACGGCCCGTTCACGATGAGCATCGGGAACACGCTCGAGGTCGTCGTGGTGAGCCCGAACGCGTTCCACTCGGGTTCGGAGAGCGCCTCGAGTGCGGCGAGCACCACTCCGAACGCAGCCGGCTCGACACCCGCGAGGGCCGCGTTGATGGCGACGAGCTCGACGGTGGCGACACCGTTGCGCGGCGGCAGCACGCAGACCACGTGGTCGGCCGGGTACGGAGATGCATCCAGCAGCGCGCCGATCGCGTCGTCGGTCGCGGGCAACTGCGGGACGCCGTCACCCCATTGTTCACGCAACGACAGCTCGTACTGCTCGCGCGGGTCGGCCGAGATCTCGATGCGCTCACTCGCGAGGGTCATTGTGTGACGCCGAGGAGCTCGAGGACCGTCGGGTAGTACTCCTGCGCGATCTGTTGCAGTTCCTCGGCCGGTCGCGCCTCGAGCGGGTAGGGGAGCACGAGAACATTCATGTCGGAGTGACCGACATGGCGCGCGACGTTGTGCGCGTGAACCGTGAACTCCTCGCACACGACCGCGACGACCGGTTTCTCGTGCGCTTCGACCGTGACCGCGTCCTTGATCGTGAAGGTCGTGCACGATCCGCATGTGCCCAAGCCGACGATCGCCGCGTCGACCTGGCCGGCGAACTCCTCGATCTGCTTGCGGTCGCTCGACGCGGGTTGCCCGATCTGCGCACCGGTTTCCACGGCGATCGTCTGCGCGCCGTCGCGGCGCAGGTATTGGTCCCAGATGGTCGAGATCAACTGCCACGACCGCCACGCTCGGTCGGTACGCAGGCCGATCGTGAGGCCGGCGAGCGGTCGGTCGAGCCGGAACGTCGGCGCGCTCACGTCGCCGGCGGGCGGAGCGGTCGGACGCCGGACCCAGATGGTGCTCGAGCTCATGCGCTCACCCTACATATATATGCGACCGCATACAATACTCCCGGCTCGAGTCCTCGTCTTGGGCTTTCGGCTCGGCCTCTAGTCTCGGCGGGTGCCCGGTCGTTCCGTCGACATTCGTTCCGTCGAAGCTGGCGCGCCGTGGTGGACGGCGGGCGTGGTGTACCAGATCTATCCGCGTTCGTTCGCGGATTCGAACGGCGATGGCGTCGGTGATCTGCAGGGGATCATCGACCGCATCGACTACCTGCAATGGCTGGGCATCGACGCGATCTGGTTGAGTCCGATCACGGTTTCGCCGAACGCCGATTGGGGCTACGACGTTGCCGACTACTGCAACGTGCAACCCGACCTGGGTTCGCTCGCAGGATTCGACGCCTTGCTGAGCGTTGCCCACCAGCATGGAATCCGGGTCCTGTTGGATTTCGTCCCCAACCACACGAGCGACCGGCACGAGTGGTTCGTCGACGCACGTTCGTCGAAGACCTCGCGGTTCCGTGATTGGTACGTCTGGGCCGACCCCGCAGCCGGCGGCTCGGTCCCGAACAACTGGGTCAGCAGCTTCGGGGGCCCGGCCTGGACGTTCGACGACACGACCGGCCAGTACTACCTCCACAACCACCTCCGTGAGCAGCCCGACCTCAATTGGTGGAACGAGGAGGTGCGTGACACCTTCGACGACATCCTCCGGTTCTGGTTCGACCGTGGTGTCGACGGCTTCCGCATCGACGTGTGCAATGTCATCGTCAAGGACGCCGACCTGCGTGACAACCCGCTCGCGACGAAGGACGACCCTCCGGATGTCCAGCTGTTCGGGCAACGACCCGTCTACAACGCGAACCGACCGGAATTGCACGACATCCTGCGCAGGTGGCGACGGATCGCAGACTCGTACGACCCGCCCCGATTGCTGCTCGGTGAGACGCCCGTCGACGACTTTGCGACCTTGGGCGCGTTCTACGGCGCCGATCTCGACGAGTTGCAGCTTGCCTTCAACTTTCCGTTCATCAACGCCCCGCTCGAAGCCGCGGTGATGCGAGACGTCGTGGAGCGCGTCGAAGCGATGCTCCCGCTCGGCGCGTGGCCGGCGTGGACCGGTTCGAATCACGACATGTCGCGCCTGGCGACGCGTTGGGCGCACGACGACCCGCGCCGGGTCCGAGTCGCGTTGCTCATGCTGCTCGGTCTGCGGGGCACGCCGGTGCTGTACCAAGGCGACGAGATCGGCCTTCGCGACGTTGCGGTCGCACCACCGGATCTGCGCGATCCGCTCGGCGTGAGGTACTGGCCGGCGTACGCCGGGCGCGACGCGATGCGTACGCCGATGCCGTGGCGCGACCGCCCCGGCGGGGGTTTCACCGACCCCGACGTCCGGCCGTGGCTCCCGCTCGGAGACACCGAGCGCAACGTGGAGCGTCAGCGCACCGACCCGACGTCGATCCTCGGCCTCGTTCGTGACCTCATCTCGTTGCGCAAGCAGACACCCGATCTGAGCAGCGGTCCGTACTCGACACTGGCCGCACCGGAGGGGGCGTGGGCGTGGCGAAGGGGTGATCGCCACGCGGTCGTCGTCAATTTCTCCGACGACGACATGACCGTCGCCGACATCGACGGTCGCGTGCGTCTCGGCACCGACCGTACCCGTGACGGTGAAGCGTTCAGCGGTTCGTTGCGACTCCGCGGTTGGGAGGGCGTGATCCTGGAGCGCTCGCGATAGCGATCGGCCGGCTCGGCCTCGGCGCCCCCTTCTCACGCCGGCGGGCGGGCAAGCTCCAACAATGCCTGCGCGACGACCTCGGTACACGCCGGGTGGATGTAGAGGACATCGTGTGCCAGCTGTTCGACCGTGTTCTCGAGATAGATGGCCTGGACGAGCGGCTGAATGAGCGTCGGCGCTTGCGGACCGAGAATGTGTGCTGCGAGGAGCCGATCCGTCGTGGGGTCGGCAATGAGCTTCACGAAACCGGTCGTGTCCTCGAGCGCCCAGCCGTAGGCGGTGTCCGAGTAGTCACGACGTGCAACGGCGAATGCCTTTCCCTGCGCACGTAACGCACGCTCGGTCGGCCCCGCCGTCGCGACCTGCGGTTCGGCGAACACTGCCGAAGGCAGAACCGGGAAGTTGGCGTAACGCGTTTCGCCGGGATGCAGAACGTTGTGCAGCACGATGCGCATTTCGGCATTGGCAAGATGCTTCAGCTCGAAGTGATTGGCGAGATCACCGATCGCCCAAACTCCGGGCGCAGTGGTCGCGTAGGTCCCGTCGGTGACGACGTGTCCGTGCTCGTCGACCGCAATCCCGGCGGCCGCGACGTCGAGGACGTCGGTGTTGGGTATCCGGCCGGTGGCGACGAGGAGCGTCTCGGCTTCGACGACACCACGACCGGCCGGACCCTCGACGTGGACGGCGACGCCGCGCGGCGTTCGCTCGACGCGTGCAACCTCAGTGCCGAGTCGCACGTCGAATCGTTCCGAGTAACACTCCGTAAATCGCCGCGTCACGTCGTCGTCGAGCGCGGCGAGCAGCGTTGCCTCTCGCTCGACGATCGTGATCTCCGTGCCGAACGATCCGAACAGGTGACTCATCTCGGCCGCGACGTAGCTGCCGCCGACGACCACCATCGATGCCGGTAACGCGTCGATCCGCATCAGCGTGTCCGTGGTCTGGAACGGCACCTCGTCCAGCCCGACGATCTCGGGGACGCGAGGCCGGGATCCGGCCGCGAGCACGATCCGTTCGCTACGCAGTTGCTGCCCTTCGACCTCGAGCACGCGGGGACCGACGAAGCGTGCGTCGCCGAGATACACCTCGACCCCACTCCGGCGCCGGGTATCGAGCGCGCCTTCCGCCACGCGATCGGTGCGGGCGAATACGCGGTCGCGCACGGCGGGCCAGTCGGCGCCTATGAACTCGGCGCGGATCCCGTAGCGGCCGGCGTGGCGCACCGTCTGGGCGACGTCGGCCGCGTGGATCAGCATCTTCGAAGGGATGCAACCCCGGTTCAGGCAGGTACCGCCGAACCGGCCGCGCTCGATGATGGCGACGCGCGAACCTTCGAGGCCCCGGGCCGGGAGCATGTTTCCGGAGCCCGCCCCGACGATCACCAGGTCGTAGTCGATGATCGCCACAGTCAATCGTTCCCTGCCGTGTTGACCTCGGCGACCGCGCGTTACGCGATCAGCCTGCGCGCGAACTGCGCGTCGCCGGCGATTCGCACGATCGCCTGTGTCCGCGAGGTCGTCGTCGTCTTCTGGAAGATGCCCTTGAGGTGGGTCTTCACCGTGTTCTCGCTGATCCAGAGCGCCGCCGCGAGCTCCTTGTTGCTCATGCCTTGCGCGAGCAACGCGGCGACCTCGCTCTCTCGGGATGTGAGACCGAACTCGTAACCCGGCCAGTGGGCTTCTTCGGCGTCGCCGAACTCCTCGCTGACGATCGGTTGGCCGGCGGCGATGTCGAGCAGGGCTTCCGCCAGTGCGTCGCCGTGCATCGACTTGGCGAGGAGGCCGCCCGCGCCGGCGGCGAGCACGCCGTCGCGTTGTTCGCTCGTCGAGTGTCCGGTGTAGACGGCTACGGCACCGACGTTGGGATCGCGCGCCAGCGAGGCGACCCGATCGATGCCGAGCTGCCCGTGGCCGTAGGTGTCGAAGAGCGCGATGTCGACCCGCTTGTGCGGATTCTCGCCGACGTCGAGCTCGACGACTTCGATCCGATCGCGCGACGGCCGCAGCATCGATGCAACTCCCTGTACGACCAACTCGTAGTCGTTCACCACCGCGACGGTGATGCGTCGCTCGAAACGCCGACCACCCACGTCCGAATCGGGCATACCTCTTTTCTACCCCCTCGGTGCGACCTCACACGACGAAGTCTCCGGAGCCGGCTTCCTCCTCGCGGTGCTCTGGTTCGACCTGACGTTCGACGTCCAGGCGCGCGGCCATCCTGTGAGCGACGTTCCCGCCGACGTGCGCGCGTCGATCGGCGCGTACTACGCGCGGGCGACCACCGCCGCGCGTCCGATGAACCGGCTCGTGGCACTGGCCATGGTGACCACGATCGCCGCCCAGGTAGCCGAGCTCGTCCGGACCGACCTCCCGATGTGGAGGGCATCGCTGTCGCTCGGGCTCACGGTCGGCGCGGTCGGCCTGGCGGCGGGCCGGACGGTCCGCAATGCGATGCGCCTCGGGCGCCAGACCGACGACGCGCCGCAGCACTCGCGGGCCGCCCACACGATCCGGCGCGACCACGTGGTATGCCTCGGCGCGATCGCCGCGGTCCTCGTGTTGCAGCTGCTCCCCGCGTGATTCCTTCGGTGTTGTCCGATTTGTGAACCCGACCGGACTCAACCACCCGGGTCGCCGCGCCGAAGGTGACAAGTGTGGCGGGGGACGATCGAAGCGCGCATCCCATGCCGAGTCACACTTGCGTCGCCCGCCGGCGCCAGAGTCTTCTCCGGTCCCGGCGCTCGATGCGCGGTGGCGCGCTCGGCCTCGCCGTCGCGTCCGCGGTGCTCGGCTTGGCGGTGACGCCGGCGGTTGCCGCGCCTGCGAGCGGCGCGAGCCCGAAGGTCGCGGGTCCGAAGGTCGCGGGTCCGAACGTCGCGGGTCCGAAGGATTTGCCCGGCGCGATCGCGCAGGCGACGAAGCTCGAAGCGCAGATCCTCACGAACGCGCAACGCGCCGACGTCCTCGACGAGCGTTATCTGCAGGCCCGGACGGCCGCGGTCGCGGCGAACAAGAACATCGTCGCGGCGCAGCGGCAGATCTCGGCGACCGATGCCAAGCTCGCGCGGTTGCGCAACCGTCTCGCGGGCCGCGCCGCGTTCCTCTACATGGGTGCCGGCACGAGCGATCCGATCGGGATCGACGCGTCGAGCGTGCAGGACCTCGGATCGAGGGCGACCTACGGCGATGCCGCGGCCGTCCAGGACCAACGCATCGTGGACGACCTGAACGCGACCGTTGCGCGATTGAACGCGCAGCACGACGACCTTGCGCGTCGGTTGGCCGCGGCGCAGGATCGACTCGTCGCGGCGCGGGATGCTCGCCGCGAGGTCGCGCGGGTCAACAGCTCGATGCAGAACCTGCTCGACTCGACCCAGGCGACGGTCAGAGTTCTTGCCGCCAAGATGGAACAAGATGCCATCGCGTCGGCCGCGGTGGCCGAACGGGCCTGGTTGCAGCGATTCGCGGCTCAACAGGCGGCGGCGCGCAAGAAGGGCGGCACCGGTGGTGACCTGTTTCCCGGTCCCGGCGCCGGCAAGGTCGCGGCACCGGTCGCCGGCGCGCTCCTTGCAGTCGCGTACGCGCAAGCGCAGCTCGGCAAGCCTTACGTCTACGCGGCCGCCGGGCCCGACGCGTTCGACTGCTCGGGCCTGACGATGATGGCCTGGAAGCAAGCCGGCGTCTCGATGGAACACGGGTCGCAGGCCCAGTACAACGCCTTCCCGCACGTAACGATCGACCAGCTACAGCCGGGCGATCTCGTGTTCTTCGGATCGTCGGGGCCGGCAAACCACCACGTCGGCATCGTCGTCGGGCCCGGTGTCATGATCGACGCTCCTCACACCGGCGCGTTCGTCGAGCTCGTCAGCTACTTCCAGCCCGACCTCGTCCCGCTCGGAGCGCGTCCGTCGCCATCGCCCTGAATCAGGGGTTGGGGATGGGTCCGGGCCGGCCGGGCAGGCAGATGGGCGCGCCCGTCGTGTTCTTGGGTTTCGGCAGGGTCGGCGGCGCGAGGAAGGCCGGGGCCGACCCGAGGTCGATGCTGTCGAGCAGGTTGTCGGCGGCCCCGTCGCGATCGGTCAGCGCGGGCAGGTTCCACTTGTGCTCGACGAGACTCAGGATCGACGTGTGGTCGTGCACCACGTGCGAGACGTAGTTCGGTTTCGCGAACGGCGAGACGACGACCGCGGGTACCCGAAATCCGTAGCGCGCGTAGTTGCCGGGCAGTTCGCTCGAGAGCCCGTCGAGATGGTCTCCGGGGTGGAACTTCAGGATCGGTTTGATGTCGTCGGGCGCAGTCGCGCTCGGCGGCGGGACGTGGTCGTAATAGCCGCCGTGCTCGTCGTAGCAGAGCACCAGCAGCGTCTTCGGCCAGTTGGGGCTCTTCATGACGGCGTTGATGACACTGGCGGTGAACGCCTCGCCCATCGAGATGTCTTGCGGGTCCTCCTCGGTCTGGGTTTCGTTGTTCGGTTCCACGAGACAGAACGACGGCAGCTTTCCCGCAGCGGCGTCGGTGAAGAACTGACCGATCTTCGGGCACTTGTCCTGGTACTTGGAGAAGACGGGCGGGAACAGCAAGAGCGACGGGAACGTGGTGTTGTAGTCGCGCCAGGAGATGTCGTGGCGTTCGAGGGCCTCGACGATGGTGCCGTTGCGCGGCGCGGGAATGTCGCCTTCGGTGATGTTCGTGTTGATGCTGCCGAGCGCGGAGCCGCAGAGCAGGAATCGGCGATTCGGTGATGTCTGACCGAGGCACGACGCGAACCAGCGGTCGCACAACGGAAACGTCCTCGCCAGGGCGTAGTAGAAGGGAATGTCGGCGCCGTCCCAGTAGCCCATCGCGGCCGCTCCCGACGGACTTCGCACGAAGCCGTCGAGCTTGCCGTTGTTCCATTGGATGTGCGACGAGTTCCAGTTCTGGCTCAGCGCGTGCGACTGGCACGTGTTGGCCATGTGAAATGCACGGACCGCGTTGCCGTGCGCGTCGGAATTGCTCGCGGTCGGCATGCCGTGGGCGTCGAGATGGAACCCGTCGCCGCGACCGAGCATGCCGAAGTAGCTGTCGTACGAATGGTTCTCTTGCATGACGACGACGATGTGCTCGATCTGCGGGATCAGATCGGCGCCGGCCGCGCGCGTGAGGTCGGGCCGCCGGCCCGCCCGCCGCGGGACGGTCGTCGTCGTGCTCGACGCCGGCCGCGGGGCGCTCAGGCGACGCGAGCCGCTTCCGGAGCAGCTCTCGAGCGCAACGAAAGCAGCCGCGGAGGAAGCCGTCACCAGAAACCGTCGACGGGACATCCCCGCCTGCTCGCCCACGGCCCGGAGACTAGAGACGATCGCGTCACGTGTCAGCTGACCGGTGCGAGGCGTGCCCGCGTTGTACTGATCGCCGCGTAGCGATAGTCATGGGAAC
This sequence comes from Acidimicrobiia bacterium, assembly GCA_036511415.1. GTDB lineage: Bacteria > Actinomycetota > Acidimicrobiia > IMCC26256 > PALSA-610 > PALSA-610. The sequence goes on along the minus strand of DATCCI010000386.1, from coordinate 1,087 downwards.
GTCGGGTCGGCACGGGAACTTGGGAGCAGCGTCATGCGCAGTCGTTCTGCACCTCGCCGCGGAGCGAGGATGTTCGGAGGCAGCGCGGCCGTGGTCGCCTTGGTGACCCTGGTCGGAGCGTGCTCGTCGTCGGCTGGTCATTCGTCTTCGCCGGGCGCGACGTCGGCGGCGACGAGCACGAGCACGACGACATCGACGCTCCCGGCGAGCACGACGACATCGACGACCGCGACGAACAGCTCGACGAGCGGAAATCGACTGACTGCATTCCGCTCGTGCATGACGGCACACGGTGTCAACCTGCCTCGACGGCAACCCTCGACCAACGGCACGCCTCCCTCGAGCAGTCAACGAGGAGGGTCCGCGGGCGGCGGCGGCCGGTTCCTCCAGCCGCCCGCGGGTGTCGATCCGGCGAAGTACCGGTCGGCGCTCAACGCGTGCCGCGCGCAGATCCCGAACGGCGGCAGCTTCACCGGCTCGGGCCGGACGGGGCCGTCCGGCGATCACGTCGTGCTCTACAAGGTGTCGGGGAGCTCTCGCAGCGCGAGCGTCGTCTACAGCGACAGCGGCGGCGCGATCGACGCGCAGGTGCCGGTCCCGCACCAGATCACGGTTCGCCTGGGAACGGGTGCGTTCTTCTCCGTCACGGCTGCAGGCACCGACGGAGCGACGGTCGGTTGCGAGGTGCTGATCGACGGCAAGACGATCACGAAGAACACGGCGACCGCCGGGACGATCGCCGACTGCCACGGCGCCACTCCGTAGCTGGCACCAACGGCACCCCAAGGTGACTGATCGGATCAGATCAGGTCAGTCGGGGAGGGGGGATTTGAACCCCCGACCGCCAGCTCCCAAAGCTGGTGCGCTACCACTGCGCCACTCCCCGTTTCCTGAGTAGGAACGAGGTTAGACCACCGGTTTCGGCTCTCGACCCGGTGGATTGGAGTGGAGTGGAGGCGAGCGATCGGGCGATGCGACACGATCGTGCCGGCCGCCGCGCCGCGCTCGTGCATACTCCAGTACCTATGCCGAAGAAGCCATCGACCAAAGCGAAGACCGGTCGGCAATTCATGCGGGAGCGCGCGCG